>NZ_NFJG01000099.1:0-17476 GCF_002159755.1 Bacteroides sp. An269 | reverse complement strand
GAAGATAGCGGGCTATCTGACGAAGAACAGGAGCGAAAAGGACCAAAAAATCGCCCAAAGCACACACGAAAACGGATACATCAAGCCAAGAAAAACTTTTTGGAGAAATACAAAACAGCTTCTTATATTTTGCGTGGTATGGAATTGTGTATTCGGGCAGGCAAACCCTGCCCCTACAAGTTAATTGGCAAGATGCAGAATTTATGAAAAATTAAGAGATTCTGTGTGCCTCTGTGCCTCTGTGGTGAGAAAATGCATAAATCTATACCGCATATAGTTTTGTACAGGCATGGCGGCACTGGCAGGCTTTCTTGGGTTTTCTTTACTTATTCTGTGGGTTTTGTACGATTATTCCGGAGTTTTTTATACTTTTGTATTCCGAAAATTAAAGCTAATTAGAAACGGACATGAATTTGACTGGAACTTTGAAAGCCAATCCCGTATGGCGGGAGGCGAAAGATTATTTGCTGATAGCCTTGGGCATGATGATGTACGGGATAGGGTGGACGGTGTTTTTGTTGCCCAACAACTTGCCTTCGGGAGCTGTGCCGGGTATTGCTTCTATTATTTACTGGGCAACAGGTTTCCCCGTACAATATACGTATTTGGCTATCAACGGATTTTTGCTGTTGCTGGCATTGAAGATTCTCGGGTTGAAGTTTTGCATAAAGACCATTTGGGCGGTAATTGTATTGACGGTCTTTCTGGCTGTTATCCAGAAGCTGGTTCAGGGAGGACTGATACATGATGAGCCGTTTATGGCTTGCGTGCTGGGAGCTTCGTTTTGTGGCGGTGGAATCGGCCTGGCATTTTCTGCAAACGGAAGTACAGGCGGCACAGACATCATTGCGGCCATTGTGAACAAATATCGCGACATCTCGCTGGGGAGGGTGATTCTGATGTGTGATGTCATTATCATTTCTTCCAGTTATCTGGTGTTGCATGATTGGGAGCGGGTGGTTTATGGTTACGTAGTCTTGTTTATCACCAGTTTTGTCATTGACCAGGTGGTGAACAGTGCACGCCAGTCGGTCCAGTTTTTCATCATATCCAATAAATACGAAGAAATCGGACACCGCATCAATAAAGACCTGCATCGGGGGGTGACATTTATCGATGGTGTAGGCTGCTATACGAACAATGGTGTAAAACTGATGTTTGTCTTGGCAAAAAAACGGGAGTCGAATACCATTTTCCGCCTGATAAAGGATATTGACCCTCATGCATTCGTTTCGCAGAGTGCGGTGATTGGTGTCTTTGGAGAAGGATTCGACCGGATCAAAGTAAAATGAAAAACTTTTTTAATCGAAATATCTATGACGACAACGAGTATTGAAATAGCGCGGCAGATGGCGGGCGATCACAATGTGGTGCTTGCTAAGGAAAGTGTTCACGCATTGGCTGATATTTTGGTCGGCAGGAAATACAAGAAAGGTGAAATGGTGCTGAATGAAGGCGAAGTATGTACTTGTGTGCGTTACATCGAGAAAGGTATGCTGCGCCAGTTCTATTTCAAGTATGGGAAGGATATGACCGAACATATTGCATACGAGAAAGGGGAGGTGGTTTGTCTGGAAAGCTATTTCCGTCAGGAGCCTACCCGTCTGATGATAGAAGCTTTGGAACCGACGGTGCTGTGGGAGATAGACAAGGCAGGCATCGACCGTTTATCAATAGAATATGCGGATATCGGGGTGCTGTATCGGAAGATTTTAGAGAATTCGTTGATAGAATCGCAGGTGAAGGCCGACACGTTGCGTTTCGAGTCTGCTCATGAACGTTATAACAAACTGTTCCAGCTGCATCCGGAAATCCTGAAGCGGGCACCATTGGTCTACATCGCTTCGCTGCTCCAGATGACTCCGGAAACCTTGAGCCGTGTACGTTCGGCAAGCCTGAACAGTTGAGATGTGCGTGATAAGTGATTTATGGGTCTGTAAAGAACTGGATATTTATGACATATGACTTGATTACCATATTAGGTCCTACCGCATCGGGAAAAACACCGCTTGCAGCGGCTTTGGCCCATCGTCTTCATACGGAAATCATCAGCGGTGACAGCCGTCAGGTGTATCGCAGGATGGATTTGGGGACCGGAAAAGACCTTGCTGACTATGTCGTAGACGGACACCGGATACCTTATCACTTGATAGATATTGCAGAACCTGGAACGAAATATAACGTTTTCGAGTTTCAGCACGATTTCCTGCAGGCATACGAGGATATCCGTTCGCGGGGAAAGCTTCCCGTCTTGTGCGGTGGAACAGGCATGTATCTGGAGTCTGTATTAAAAGGATACAAGTTGCTTCCTGTACCTGAAAATCCGGCATTGCGTGAAAGACTTGCCGGTAAATCATTGGAAGAGTTGACGGTTCTCCTTTCGACGTATAAGACTTTGCATAATTCTACCGATGTAGATACGGTGAAACGTGCCATTCGTGCCATCGAAATAGAAGAGTATTACCGCACGCAACCTGTCGATGCCCGGGATTTTCCGGAAATCCATAGTCTGATTATCGGGGTGGATATCGACCGTGATTTGCGTCGTAAAAAGATTACATACCGGTTGCGACAGCGTTTGGACGAAGGAATGGTGGACGAAGTACGGCGGTTGCTGGAAGAAGGCATTGCTCCGGAAGACCTGCTCTATTATGGACTGGAGTACAAATACCTTACCCTGTATGTAACGGGAGCCTTGACTTACGATGAGATGTTCCGTCAGTTGGAGATAGCTATCCATCAGTTTGCTAAACGGCAGATGACGTGGTTCCGGGGGATGGAGCGGCGCGGGTTTACCATTCATTGGATAGATGCTACGCGTCCGCTGGAAGAGAAAGTGGAGGAAATAATGAGATTGCTTGATACGAATCAAACCGAATATCCGTGAGATACCGGTAAGGTAGAAAATTTGGCAAATTGTGGACATTTATACAAATCAATAAATAAAGGATTATGGCAGTAGAACCTACCCGCTGGGGCGTAATATACAATCCGAAAGCCGGAAGCCGGAAAGCACAGAAGCGGTGGAAAGCAATTCGCGATTACATGGAGAGCCGGAACGTACAATTCGACTATGTGCAGTCGGAGGGATTTGGGTCGGTGGAGCGTTTGGCGCGCACCTTGGCTAATAACGGTTATCGCACCATTGTTGTGGTAGGTGGTGACGGAGCATTGAATGATGCGGTAAATGGCATTATGCTGTCTGATGCCGAGGACAGACATGACATTGCCTTGGGCATTATTCCCAATGGCATAGGGAATGACTTTGCCAAGTATTGGGGATTGGATTCGGATGATTATCGGGGGGCGGTCGATGTACTTATCAACCGTCGGTTGCGGAAGGTAGATGTAGGTGTGTTTGGTTATTACGACGGGCAGACGCATGTGAAGCGTTATTTCCTGAATGCAGTATATATCGGGTTGGGGGCGCGTATCGTTATCATCACCAATGAGACACGCCGGTTCTGGGGGATTCCTTTGTTCTCGTATCTCTCTTCATTGTTTTTGGTGGCTTTTGAGCGTAAGCTGTACCGGATGCATCTGAAAGTAAACGATGAACATATTCGTGGACGTCTGATGGCTGTGGCGATAGGAAGTGCACGGGGATATGGATTGACACCTAGTGCTGTGCCTTATAATGGATGGCTGGACGTATCACTGATATATCGCCCGGAATTGCGTCAGTTGGTGTCGGGCTTGTGGATGTTGCAGCAGGGAAGGCTTTTGAATCACAAGACTGTGAAGCCTTACCGTACACGACAGGTGAAAATCCTTCGGGCGCAAAATGCCGAAATCAGTCTGGACGGGCGTGTTTGGTTCGACCGTCATTTCCCTATCGAAATAACCATTGCTCCCGAAGCATTGACACTGATAATTCCGGAATAAGTGGCTGTACATAATAGTTGGTGTATATTGAAAAGAACTTAATTTTGCACACATATTTAACAATAGATAATATACAATGATACAGACAATAGATGACCTGGTCCGTTCGGATAATTTTTTTCTGTTGGCGGGACCGTGTGTAATTGAAGGCGAGGATATGGCGTTGCGCATAGCTGAGCGTGTGGTAAAAATAACCGACCGTTTGCATATACCTTATGTGTTCAAGGGTTCTTATCGTAAAGCGAACCGTTCGCGTCTGGATTCGTTTACTGGCATCGGCGATGAAAAAGCATTAAAGGTCTTGGCAAAAGTAAGAAGTACCTTTGGTGTGCCGGTAGTGACCGATATTCATGCGGCTGAAGAAGCCGGCATGGCTGCCGAATACGTGGATGTATTGCAAATACCTGCGTTTTTGTGTCGTCAGACCGATTTGCTGGTAGCGGCTGCCCGGACGGGCAAGATAGTTAATATTAAAAAAGGACAGTTCCTTTCTCCCGCTGCGATGCGTTTTGCAGCCGATAAGGTAGTGGAAGCTGGAAATCCGCAAGTGATGCTGACTGAAAGGGGAGTCACATTTGGTTATCATGACTTGATTGTCGATTATCGGGGGATTCCCGAAATGCAGGCTTTCGGGCATCCGGTCATACTGGATGTGACCCATTCGCTCCAGCAGCCCAATCAGGCTTCGGGCGTGACGGGAGGTATGCCCCAGCTGATAGAAACCATAGCCAAAGCCGGAGTGGCGGTAGGTGTGGATGGTTTGTTTATGGAGACGCACGAAGACCCTTCGGTGGCTAAAAGTGATGGGGCAAACATGCTGAAGCTCGATTTGCTGGAGGGTTTACTCGAAAAACTGGTGCGCATCCGTCAAAGTATCTTGTAAGAATCATTGTTTATGTTTCAATAAAAGAATATCTTTGCATCACGAAAACAAGATCTACGATTATTAAAAGACTAAAGATATGCTTACAATTAAACAAATTACAGAGGATACCGACAAGGTAATCCGTGGATTGGAGAAAAAGCATTTCGCAAATGCAAAAGAAACCATTGCCCAAGTGCTCGAACTGAACAGCAAGCGTCGTAATGCACAAGCTCAATTGGATAAGAATCTGGCAGAAGTAAATGCTACATCGAAAACCATCGGACAGTTGATGAAAGAAGGGAAGAAAGAAGAAGCCGAAACAGCCAAGGCACGTGTGTCAGAAATCAAGGAAACAAGCAAGGCTTTGCAGGCAGAAATGGATCAGGCTGCTGAAGACATGCAGAATTTGCTGTATACCATTCCCAATGTGCCTTACGAGGAAGTGCCCGAAGGTGCTGGTGCCGAAGATAATCTGGTAGTGAAAATGGGAGGCATGGAAACCGAACTTCCGAAAGACGCACTGCCTCATTGGGAGTTGGCAAAAAAATACAACCTGATTGATTTTGATTTGGGTGTGAAGATAACAGGAGCCGGCTTCCCGGTCTATCGGGGACAGGGGGCACGCTTACAACGTGCGCTCATCAATTTCTTTCTCGATGAAGCTCGTGCCGCTGGTTATGAAGAAATAATGCCTCCTACGGTGGTAAATGCTGCTTCGGGTTACGGAACGGGACAGTTGCCTGATAAAGAAGGGCAGATGTATCATTGCAACTTGGATGATTTGTACCTGATTCCGACAGCAGAAGTTCCCGTCACAAACATTTACCGCGACGTGATACTTGATGAAAAGCAGTTACCCATCAAGAATTGTGCTTATACCGAATGTTTCCGTCGTGAAGCAGGTTCATATGGCAAAGATGTGCGTGGCCTAAACCGTTTGCACGAGTTTTCAAAAGTAGAACTGGTGCGCATTGATACCCCCGAACATTCCCGCCAGTCGCATCAGGAGATGCTCGATCACGTAGAAGGTTTGCTGAAGAAACTGGAATTACCTTATCGTATTCTGCGTTTGTGCGGAGGTGACATCAGCTTTACTGCTGCTATCTGTTACGATTTCGAAGTTTACTCGGAAGCTCAGAAACGTTGGCTGGAAGTAAGCTCGGTATCCAATTTTGATACGTATCAGGCAAACCGTTTGAAGTGCCGTTATCGTACTGCCAATAAGAAGACAGAGCTTTGTCACACGCTGAATGGTTCGGCACTTGCCTTGCCGCGTATTGTGGCAGCCCTGCTCGAAAACAACCAGACGCCGGAAGGTATCCGTATTCCGAAAGCATTGGTTCCGTATTGCGGATTCGATATGATTAAGTAAGAAGCTGTTTTGAATTTCTCCAAAAAGTTTTTCTTGGCTTGATGTATCCGTTTTCGTGTGTGCTTTGGGCGATTTTTTGGTCCTTTCCGCTCCTGTTCTTCGTCAGATAGCCCGCTATCTTCCTTATCACAGAAGCGAAAATGCCTCAAAAACTCATCCCAAATCATCGCACGATAAATTCAAAACAGCTTCTAAAAAGTATATTTGATTTTCCTTTGAACACAGAAACCCTAAGACACGGAGTTTAATCTATCAGATTGTTTTCGTGTCTTTGTGTTTCTGTGTTTTTTTCAGAGCTTTTCAATTATTCGTTTTCTTACAGTTTGTTCAGGATGCGGTCCATTACCCAGTTGGTGGGAGTGGCGCTTATGCCGTCGCATGTACAGATGGCTTTTCCTTGCAGATGCTCCACTACGGCTTTGATTAGCGGAAGCTGCACATAGGACGGATTTTGTGGAAGGATTTCCTCACGTCCATGTTCCGTATGTAAGCCGATAGGCTCGTAGGTAAAGACAGAGAAGCAAATCATTCCTTTGTCACCAATAATTTCAATGCGGTCTTCTTTTGCCGATTCGTGAGCAACAAAACACCACGAGCCGGAACCAGGCAATCCGGATTCGAACTTAAAGCAAGCACTGATGGTGTCTTCTGCCTGGTATAGTCCGCCACGGTTGCTCTTATATCCTTCTGCTTCCAGGATGCATCCGAACATTTCCTGCAGTAAATCCAGCTGGTGGGGAGCCAGATCATAGAAATAACCTCCTCCGGCAATGTCGGGCTGTACACGCCATGGCAGGTTGGTGCTGTTATAATCCAAGTCGCGTGGAGGCTGTGCAAAACGTATTTGTACATTGATGACATTTCCTATCTTGCCTTCTTCTACCAGTTGACGAACCTTTTGGAAATAGGGTAAATAGCGGCGATAATAGGCTACAAAGCAAGGTACACCTGTTTCTTGTGAGATGCGGTTGATACGTGCACAGTCTTCGTAGGTGGCTGCCATAGGTTTTTCAATGTATACAGGTTTTCCTGCCTTCATGGCCATAATGGCAAAGGTGGCATGTGAAGAGGGAGGCGTGGCGATGTAAATGGCGTTTACATCCTCGTCACCTATCAGTTCTTGCGCATCAGTATACCAGCGAGGAATGTTGTGTCGGTGTGCATACGATTTTACTTTTTCTTCATCGCGGCTCATGACGGCAACAACACGTGAACCGTCTATCATATTGAAAGCGGGACCACTCTTTTTTTCGGTCACTTCGCCACAACCGATGAATCCCCAGTTTACCTTGTCTAATTGCATAGTTTTCAAGTTTTGTTTTTCAGTTAACTTATTAATTGGTCTATATTTGTATATCACATGGAGAGAATTAAAACAGGCTCTAAAGTATCTGTGTATCTTCTTCTTCTGTGATGAGATGTCATTAAAAGTATTTGTTGTACAGTTTCTTGTAAGAGGCGGTTTTGCTGTACCGTTCAAGCCAATGGTTGAGGGTATCCAGCAAGGCAGGCGAATGCTTGTTTACGCCCCAGGCATAAAATTGCGTGAAACTGATAGCTGTATTGATGTCAAGGTTTGGGAAGCGTTCCTGCAAAGAGCGGGCGATGCTTTCATCGCATACGGCATAGTCGATGTCTTTTCCTGCCACCATGGCAAGAAGCTGTTCAGGTCCGTATTGTTCCACTTCCTGGATGTAGATGGTATCGGCTATTTCACTGATAAGGTTGTGGAGCCGGAGCAATGCCGGAGAACCTTTGATGACATGCAATTGTTTGTGTGCCAGGTCGAGCTGGCTGCGGATATAAGTGCTGTCTTGTTTGTTTTCGGGTTTTCGCTGTACCAGCACTTGTTTGCTTAACGTCAACGGACGGGTAAAGAGCAATGTGTCTTTCGATTGGGATGTGATAACGGTTCCTGTCGCCAGAAGATCGTATTTTCCTTTAGTGACACCTGCAAGTCGTTTCTCAAAGCTCATTTCTGGAGTTATTTCCAGTTTCAGGTGTTTGTCAGAGGCAAAAGCATTCAGCAGTTCATAATCGAATCCTTGCAGCGTGTCTCTGTTTATGTGGTAGCTGATAGCGTTGTATTCGGTCACTGCACGCAACACGCCCGATTGAACAATTTCGGCATAGTCGCGAGGGGAATAGGCAGGACTATTTTCTTTCTGTGTGCCGAACACAATAAATCCTGCAACAATAACTATTGCCACAATGCTGTATCGGATGAAGGGTTTGCCTTTCTGCATAATGTACGGGTTTTTAGTCAAAGAAGTTCCACGATATGCCGATTTTGAACAGGCGCGGATTCAGTGGGTAGTGGGGAGCCAGGAAATAACTGTGGGTCCCTTGTCCTTGAATCAGGTTGTACATCATCAAGAAGATACGCGTGCGTTTCAGGTGCAGGTTGATGTAACCGTTCACTAAAGGATAGTTCCCTAATTTGTAGCGCGTGTCTTTGTTTTGCAGATAGAATTGACCGATTGCCGGCGCATAGTCGGGGGCATAATATTCGGTGAAATAGCGCACGTCGGCACCCATTTCTACTTTCAAAACCTTCTTTGCCAGCCCGAAGCTGAGGTAGAGGTTATGGTACAAGACCAGTTTCGGCAATGGAAGGATGTCTTGGTTGCTTGAAGTCTGGTAAGTCACTTCGTTATCCAGGTGAAAAATACCCAGTTTGAAATCTTGCCGGAGCGATGCGCTGAATACCTGGATGCTCCCCGAGTGTTGGGCTACTCCTAGATTGTTCAGGTAATGAGTTGTGGTTCCACTTTCGTTGCTGCTGCCAGTTCCGTCTCCGCTACTGCCTTGTCCGTCACTTACCGAAAGGTTATCGAGATAAGTATAGTTGGTGATGTTTTCTACACCAGCTTTCAGTTGCGTACGCCAACGGTCAATGCTGAGTTGTCCTTCAATGCGGGTACGCATCATTTTCGAAAGGTCGTTATTGTCCCACCAATAATGTTTCGAGTGGAAATGACGATAGTAGAATGTCGGGTTTTGGTTCTTGATATAGGCATTTGCCTGTAAACGGACGGTATCATTGAACAGGCGGAAGTTCATGTTTCCGCGTCCTTCCACTGAAAATGCTCCGGCATCTTCACCTATCAGTGCAAATTCACCCGTTACGTTATAATGGAACATTTTGCCTTGTTCTTTGATGAGTTGTCCTCCCACAGAAATGACATTTTCCGTATAATCTGTAGGAATACGTTGTCCGGGAGTTCCGGCGATGGTGTCGGTCATCGTAAAGCGGCGGAATTCGTGGGTGACGAAAGCGGTGAGGCCGGCTTTTGCCCATTTGTTGAATCCCTCGCGCAGTGATATGCCGAGCGTGTTCTTTACTGCCAGATAGTCTGTCTTGTCACGTTCTATGTCGGGCAAGAAATTATTTAGAAAGTATTCCGTGTTCTCTGTTTCATCTTGTGAGATATATTGGCGTCTTGCCACGTCTACTTTCACCGTGTGCATGAAACTGGTGACAGGTACGAATACCTGTGTGTTGGTTGTATCGTTTTCGTCCGGATTGTCACGGTAGAATCCTAAGTTATACCGATGAGTCAGGAAAGCATGGTATCCTGTGTTGTGGTTCCATATGGCACTCAGGTTGGTCGGGATTTCGCTATTGGCGTATGTACGTCCTCCTTCAGCCATATCCAGCGGCGCACTGACGTAACGATCATCGGTGATACCGCCGTTTTCGGCTACCTTCAAGTTGTCGTTGATGAAGCTGAAATGCATATTGTATTTGTCACCCAGATAGTAGGCAAATAGGTTTCCGTTGAATAAAGCTGTTGACTGGTGGGCGTATTTCCCTCGTCCGTACACATAGTCGATGTTGAACCCGAATCCCAGCCGTTTGTTGGCATTCACGGCAAAATAGGCTTTGAAACGTTCTTCTCCGTCGCGGCTGCTACCTTGTTTATAATAAGTCAAGTTGACAAAGGGCGACTTGGTGTTTGTGTATGTTACGTCTTGCGGTTGTAACACAGTGTAATCGTAAGGGTCGAAAAAGAAGAACTGGCTGGCATCTTTACGGTCGAAAAACACATGAGCAATACGGGGAGCTCCCAAGTTCCCCAAATAGGTATAATGTCCGTAAGGCCCTCCTGTATCGTTCGTGTTTTGGAAGCCATGCTGCAAAGTATCGACAGGCACTTCGGTACGGTTTCCGAAACGGGCATCAATTTTCCACGATGTCAGCCCGATGGGAATGGTGCTGGCATCGTTAACGGCGGTCGTGTCTATCGGATTCCCGTTTCGGTCGTACATATCTCGGTCTGTACCTGATGCCGAACTTCCGAATTGGTTGGATAACGTGTTCTGTGCGGACAGTTTGCCGCATATCAGTGCTATGATTGCTATAAAAAGTATCTTCCTCATAATGGGGACAAAGATATAAAAGAAAAACGAAACAAGGGATAACTTAGGGGCAGATTTGCAGATATTCGTCATTGTTAAACAGGGCAAATGCATCTAAGAAGCTATTTTGAATTTCTCCAAAAAGTTTTATTGAATATCCGCATTCCACCCGATTGCCATGTAGGGGCATATCGCATACGCCCAAAACATTCACGTGGATTAGTTGATGCATTCGGACGTATGCGATATGCCCCTACATAGGATGGCTGCGGATATTCAAAACAATTCCTTAATCTGGGTTACTTCATTTCCTTGATGATGTCCATGCCGATGTGGATAGCTTCTTCATTCATTGGAATCAGGCTGTGATGACGTTCGGGAAGTGTCTTGTACAAGGCTTTTACCACACTTGCGATGGATACAATGGGACGGATTTTCAGCAGTCCGCCTAATACAATCATGTTGAAAGTCTTTGCCATCTTCCGTTCGTTGGCTTCGTCCATGGCGTTGATGCGATAGACGTGGATATCTTTGCGGGTAGGCGGATTGATTATGCCGTAGCCGTCGTAAATCAGTACGCCGCCAGGTTTCACTTTACTTTCGAACTTTGCCAGAGAAGGTTGGTTCAAGATGATGGCGGTATCGTATTTGCTCAGAATCGGAGAAGATATGCGTTCGTCGCTCACGATGACCGTGACGTTGGCGGTTCCTCCGCGTTGTTCGGGGCCATAGGCAGGCATCCAGGTCACTTCTTTGCCTTCCATCAGACCGGAGTAGGCAAGGATTTTTCCCATCGACAATACGCCTTGGCCTCCGAATCCAGCTATAATGATTTCTTCTGTCATATTGTTTTGAGTTTTTAAGTTTTTTAGTTTTTAAGTCTTTAAGTTCTTGAGTTTTTTAGTTCTATAGTTCTTAAGTTTGCAAATAAAATGCTGTCAGTATTGCAGAGCTTAAAAACTCAAGAACTTAAAAACTCAAATCGTCGTATCTTTCAAGTCGCCCAGCGGGTAGAAAGGAAACATGTGTTCTTCCATCCATTTGTTGGCTGCTTCGGGAGTCATTTTCCAGCCCGAGCTGCAGGTCGACACGATTTCTACCAGGCTGGAACCTTTGCCCTGCATCGAGTTTTCGAAAGCTTTGCGGATAGCTTTCTTCGCCTTGCGGATAGCTGCAACGGTGTGCACAGACTGGCGGGTGACATAGCAAGTGCCTTGCAGGGTGGCTGCTATTTCGGTCATCTTCAGCGGATAACCGTGGATTTCCGGATTACGTCCGTAGGGGCAAGTGGCGGTTTTCATGCCGACGAGAGTGGTAGGCGCCATTTGTCCACCTGTCATACCGTAAATGGCATTGTTGATAAAAATGATGGCGATGTTATCACCACGGTTCAGGGCGTGAATGCTTTCGGCAGTTCCGATACATGCCAGGTCGCCATCGCCTTGATATGTGAATACCAGGCGGTCGGGCCACAAGCGCTTGATGGCTCCTGCCAATGCGGGTGCACGTCCGTGTGCGGCTTCCTGGCAGTCGATGTCCAGGTAATTATACATAAAGACGGCACATCCTACAGGGCTGATGCCGATGGCTTTTTCAGTCATGCCCATTTCGTCGATGACTTCAGCTATCAGCTTGTGTACGACTCCATGGCTGCATCCCGGGCAGTAGTGCATCGGGTTGTCGTTCAATAAACGAGGTTTCTGGTAAACCAGGTTTTCGGGTTTTACGATATCTTCTTTTGTCATAGTTTTCCTCCTTGTCGATTACGTTGAGAGAATCGGAGCGCGTACTCTATCATTTTTATAATGATGGATGTCGCACATACGTAGAAAAATACGGTCTGGTTGACATCTGTAAAGAACAGGATGATAGTAGCCACTGCACCTATCATAAAAACAATGTTCAGTACGGTTCTGATCTGGTTTATCTTGTTCATAATCGGTTACTTGTTGTTGATGAGTTTTTCTTTCAATGATTCGATGACTTCATCCGGGTCGGGAACGATTCCTCCCAGGCGCCCGAAGTGCTCGACCGGAATGCGGCATTCCACAGACAGCTTGACGTCTTCAATCATCTGTCCGCTGTTCAGTTCGACGACGAGGATGCCTTTCATTTGCCGTGCTCTTTCCTTCAGGGCTTCTCCAGGGAACGGCCACAAGGTGATGGGGCGGAACAAGCCAACTTTGATGCCTTCCTCGCGGGCGTGCTCCATTGATTTCTGGGCGATACGGGCACATGAGCCGAAAGCTACAATCAGGTATTCGGCATCTTCGCAATCTATTTCTTCGTAACGGGTTTCATGTGCCGTTATTTCTGCGTATTTGGCTTGCAGGTGCAGGTTGCGCTGTTCCATTACCGCAGGGTCAAGTTCTAACGAAGTGATAATGTTGGGCTTGCGTCCTTTACGTCCTGTGGTAGCCCATGGACATTGGGCAATGATTTCTTCTTCGGTGCGGCGCGGACGAGGTTCGGGAAGTACGACTTTCTCCATCATTTGTCCGATGACACCGTCGGCAAGAATCATGGCCGGGTTCCGGTATTTAAAAGCCAGTTCGAATGCCAACCCTACGAAATCGGCCATCTCCTGTACCGATGCCGGAGCCAGTGCGATGACATGATAGTCGCCGTGTCCGCCTCCTTTGGTGGTCTGGAAATAATCTGCCTGGCTGGGCTGGATGGTACCCAGTCCGGGTCCTCCTCGCATTACGTTTACTATCAGGCACGGAAGTTCGGCACCTGCAATGTAAGAGATTCCTTCCTGTTTCAGGCTGACGCCCGGGCTGGAGGAGGAAGTCATTACCATCTTGCCGCTTCCGGCACCTCCATATACCATATTAATAGCTGCCACTTCGCTTTCTGCCTGCAAGACGACCATACCGGTTGTCTCCCATGGCTTTAGTTCGGCGAGAGTTTCCAATACTTCCGATTGGGGAGTGATAGGATAGCCGAAGTAACCGTCCACGCCGAACCGGATGGCCGCACGGGCGATGGCTTCGTTTCCTTTCATTAAAACTACTTCTTCTGCCATATCTTTTTAAATTTTTATAGTTGACTAGGTCTTAGGTACTAGTTGACTAGGTCTGGAATTGTTTTACTACGGTATTTAAAACCTAGTCAACTCGTACCTGGTCACCTGGTTACCTGTTTTTAAAAACTTACGCTTCTTTTGCCCTGTATACTGTCAGACAAGCGTCCGGACATACGATGGCGCACGAAGAACAACCGTTGCAGGTGTCTTCCAGGGTCTGTTGTACGTAATTATATCCTTTTTGATTTACTTTTTTGGTAAGCGACAATACATGCAACGGACAGGCAACCACGCATAGGTTGCACCCTTTGCAGCGTTCTGTATTCACGATTACCACACCTTTCATCTTAGCCATAGTAAAATTACCTTATTCTTATTGATTAAACATGTCTTTGTTATAAAATTCCAGGATATCCATCACCATGCGCCGGGCTTCGGATGCCGGACTGTCGGGATTGAGGGCAATGGCTTCCTGATAATTGTTCAGGGCTCCTTGCCAGTCGCCTTGCTTGCGGAACGCATTCCCCAGCAGGTAGTAGGCATAGTCGGCATTGTCCGGATGCTGGGCCAGGAGCTCGTTCAGTTCTTGGATGGCTGCGTCAATCTCTCCATCGTCAATCTTGCTTTTAATCTCTTTCAGTCTTTCTGTCATGGTTATGATTTGTCTTTCCGGCAAAGATAGTCTTTATTTTTTATTATTTCCTACGTGGACTGGAAATATTTTCGAAAGAGTAGTGGGGAAAGAGTTTTTATGCGTGGGTGAAAATAAGTGCATGTGCCGTTGGAAGTATATGCGTGGCCCGATGAAAACGTATGTGTGGAAGATTGCATATATTATCCTTATGGATGCGCATATTCGTTGTATGGGAGGTCGCTGGACGGGGGTAGGAAAGATTGGATTTTGGCTTTGGCTTTCATGTTGTAAAAGAATTACAGCCGAAATCGTAGGTAATCTCGCAAAAAAGTAGCATCTTTGCACTATGAATTGGATAGAACAGGTTACGATACTGGATTTGTTGATAAAAGGGTTTATAGTGGGAGTGGTGGTTTCCGCTCCGCTGGGGCCTGTGGGCGTTCTTTGTATTCAGCGTACATTGAATAAAGGACGCTGGTTTGGCTTTGTGACAGGACTGGGGGCGGCACTGAGCGATATTTGCTATGCGTTGCTTACGGGATACGGCATGAGCTTTATGGACGAGCTTATTCTGAAGCATCAGATTTTTCTGCAAGTGGTGGGCAGTATCATGTTGCTGGCTTTCGGCATTTATACGTTCCGGAGTAATCCGGTGAAGGCGCTTCGGCCTTCGTCGGGTAAAAGAGGAACTTACCTGCACAATTTTGTGACCGCCTTTTTTGTCACCTTTTCCAATCCATTGATTATCTTCCTGTTCATCGGACTCTTTGCCCGGTTCTCATTCGTGATGCCGGGTAGCCCTATCGGCTTTCAGCTGGTGGGCTATCTTGCCATTATTATGGGAGCGGTAAGCTGGTGGTTCAGCATCACTTATTTTGTGAACAAGGTGCGCACGCGGTTTAATGTGAGGGGCATCTGGATGCTGAACCGTATCATTGGTGTGGCGGTGATTGTAGCGGCGATGGTGGGATTCGTGCTGGCTGCTACCGGAAAATCTTTCTCTTGACAGATACGATAAGAATATGTATATTTCCCGACAACTTAAACAACAGAATATTGCAGAATACTTGCTCTATATGTGGCAGGTGGAAGACTTGATTCGTGCCAACGGTTGCGATATCGGACAGATACGGCGGAATGTCGTCGACACGTATCCTTCTCTGACCGACCCACAAAGGCAAGAGTTGACGCAATGGTATGAAGACTTGATTAATATGATGCACGATGAAGGCGTGATGCAGAAGGGGCATTTGCAAATCAATAAGAACATCATCGTATGGCTGACCGACCTGCATCTGCGTTTGCTTCGCTCGCCTAAATTCCCTTACTATAGCGCAGCTTATTACAAGGCTCTGCCTTTTATTGTAGAGCTTCGGGCAAAGGGGGCGGACAGGGACGTGCCTGAACTGGAGACGTGCTTCGATGCCATGTATGGCGTATGGATGCTGAAACTGCAAAAGAAAGAGGTGAGTGAAGATACGCAGAAGGCGGTGAAAGCAATCAGTGATTTGCTGGCTATGCTTGCCGGTTATTATATAAAGGAGAAAAAAGGGGAATTGGATTTAGACTGATATTGTAGAAAAATAAGAAATATGGCAAATCAGGAAATAGAAAGAAGAAGAACATTTGCGATTATTGCACATCCGGATGCCGGTAAGACTTCGTTGACGGAAAAACTGTTGCTTTTCGGAGGGCAGATTCAGGTGGCAGGTGCTGTAAAATCGAACAAGATTAAGAAAACCGCTACCTCCGATTGGATGGATATTGAGAAGCAGCGTGGTATTTCGGTCACTACATCGGTGATGGAGTTTGATTATCGGGATTACAAAGTAAATATCCTTGATACACCTGGTCACCAGGACTTTGCGGAGGATACATACCGTACGCTTACGGCGGTGGATAGCGTAATCATCGTGGTGGACGGGGCGAAAGGTGTGGAAACGCAGACACGCAAGCTGATGGAAGTGTGCCGTATGCGCAACACGCCGGTGATTATTTTCGTCAACAAGATGGACCGTGAGGCTAAAGACCCGTTCGACCTGCTGGACGAGCTGGAAGAAGAACTCGTTATCAATGTGCGTCCCTTGACCTGGCCTATCGAAAGCGGACCGCGTTTCAAGGGTGTATATAACATTTATGAGAAGAAGCTGAACCTGTTCCAGCCTTCCAAGCAAGTGGTGACGGAGAAGGTGGAAGTGGATATCCATACCGAAGAGCTTGATAACCACATCGGCGCTCCTTTGGCTGAAAAACTGCGCAACGATTTGGAATTGATAGAAGGCGTATATCCCGAATTTGATGTCAATGAATACTTGAAAGGTGAACTGGCACCTGTATTTTTCGGTTCTGCATTAAATAATTTTGGCGTACAGGAATTGTTGGACTGCTTCGTGGAAATTGCTCCCAGTCCCCGGCCGGTACAGGCAGAGGAACGTGTGGTAATGCCCGACGAGCCTAAATTTACCGGATTCATTTTTAAGATTACGGCAAACATTGACCCTAACCATCGTTCGTGCGTGGCTTTCTGTAAGGTATGTTCGGGTAAGTTTACACGAAATACGCCGTATTTGCATGTGCGGCAAGGCAAGACAATGCGTTTTTCTTCACCCACTCAGTTTATGGCTCAGCGCAAGACCACAGTAGATGAAGCGTGGGCAGGCGATATTATCGGTTTGCCGGATAACGGTACGTTCAAGATTGGCGACACGCTGACCGAAGGCGAACAGTTGCATTTTAAGGGATTGCCCAGTTTTTCGCCTGAAATGTTTAAGTACATCGAAAATGCAGACCCGATGAAGACCAAGCAATTAAATAAGGGTATTGACCAATTGATGGACGAAGGTGTGGCGCAATTGTTCATCAATCAGTTTAACGGACGTAAGCTGATAGGCACGGTAGGGCAGTTGCAGTTCGAGGTAATCCAGTATCGTCTGGAGAACGAATACAACGCAAAGTGCCGTTGGGAGCCGGTCAGCCTGTACAAGGCTTGCTGGATAGAAAGCGATGATATGGACGAACTGGAAGCATTCAAGAAACGGAAGTTCCAGTATATGGCAAAAGACCGCGAAGGGCGTGATGTCTTCCTTGCCGACAGCGGATATGTGCTACAAATGGCTCAGAATGATTTCAAGCACATCAAGTTTCATTTCACCAGCGAGTTCTGATTTGTTTTTCACCACAGATTACACGGATTTAGAAGCTGTTTTGAATTTATCGTGCGCTGATTTGGGATGAGTTTTTGAGGCATTTCCGCTTCTGTGATGAGGAAGATAGCGGGCTATCTGACGAAGAACAGGAGCGAAAAGGACCAAAAAATCGCCCAAAGCACAC
>NZ_NFJG01000098.1:0-17885 GCF_002159755.1 Bacteroides sp. An269 | reverse complement strand
GCAACTTCGCCTCGCAAATCGCGGCGACATCCCTGACGGCTTTGCAATACAACATCCTTTCCTTAGTGAAGAGGTTTGCAGCCTACGAGACCATGGGAAAGCTCTTTGAAGACGTAACCAAGGATTCTTTGGA
This sequence comes from Bacteroides sp. An269, assembly GCF_002159755.1. Lineage (NCBI taxonomy): Bacteria > Pseudomonadati > Bacteroidota > Bacteroidia > Bacteroidales > Bacteroidaceae > Bacteroides > Bacteroides sp. An269. The sequence goes on along the minus strand of NZ_NFJG01000098.1, from coordinate 17,752 downwards.
ACTGTCCGTTGCGGAAAGGATATGGGGCGTCATGCAAGAACTGGTCATTGCGGTTGCGGAACTCTTCGGATTGACTGATGAAGATATCTATCAGGCTATCATCAACAGGGAGGAAGATATGAAACATATTTGCGACATTTATAGATTAAAACCTGCAAGTTGAACTTGCGAAACTTGAATAATCTTACCAATAAATAAAGGGCAACGCTTGTCTGATATTTACACGATTGAAACAAATACTATTCTTTGTAAGACGCTTACAGGATTGGGAGCTACTTATTCAGAAATCAAGGCTGAACGCCATTCTATTATTATAGAGTTAAACCAACCGCCCATTGTGGGCAAATGTAAAGACCCGAAACACAAGAAAGACAACCTTTTCGGGGTAATGCAGAAAGTCACGGTAGATGATGTGATTGCATATCTTGAAGACACCATTGCCAATGGTAAACTCATTAAGATACTATGTACACCCGAAAGTTTCTACAAGGTCAAGCAAGCCTTTGAATACTTGGAACTGAATATGTACACAATGTGCTTCATGTTGTTGGATGAGTGCCACAAACTTGTCAAGGACAACGATTATCGGGAGGATATAACTTTGCCAATAGACGATTTCTTTCATTTTGACGGGAAAGCTATGGTGTCAGCAACCCCGATTATTCCCTCTGACCTACGTTTTGAAGAACAAAATTTTATACTTGTAGAAGTCAAGCCCGATTATGATTATACCAAAGCAATGAACATAGTCCATACAAACAACGTGCTTGAAGCGTTGAAAGTGACCCTGCCCCAAATTCAACAGGTACAGGAAGAACCGAGAAGCATTTGCTTTTTCATCAACAGCACAGACATGATTCTTCAACTTATGAATAAGCTGAATATCATTGAGGACAGTGTGGTGTTTTGTTCCGCAAAGAGCGTGGATAAACTGAAACGAAGCGGATTCAACCGAGCTTATGATAATTGGAACGACAAGCACAAGAAGCCTTATATGTTCTTTACAAGCCGTTTTTACAGTGCATTGGATATAGAACTTGACGAGAAACCTGATGTTGCCTTTGTGACAGAGCCTTACTTTGCTGAATATACTATGATAGACCCTTGCACGGATGCGGTACAGGCAATCGGACGGTTTAGGGGTGGAGTTTCCACCATACACCATATCGTGAACACCAATGAAAGCTACCCTGTTAGAACAAAGTCCGGCATAGTAGAATATCTAAAAGCAAGTAGAGAAGCATATATGACGATAAAACGGATATATGATTGTACAACCTCTTTGGAAACAAGAAACGCTTTTAAGGCAGCGTTGGATATATTGCCATTTAACAAGATGCTGAAAAACGGCAAGATTGATTATTTTGCCATTGACAACTATATGGATGAAGCATTGGTTAAGTCCTCATACAACAACATTGACTTGCTCATGTCACTCTATGGAAAGACAAGCCATTTCAGAGCGGAAATATCCGATTCGCTATTTTATCCATTAGGCGACAAGGAACGGTTGACATTGGAGAACAAGAATACATCAATAAAGGAAAGCCGTAAAAAGTTGGTGGAGATTCTTGAATCTTTGAAAAACGACATGGATTCTCCCATTGTCCAAACGCACATAAGGGAACTTCGCAGACTTGACCCTTTTATAGTGGAAGCCTATGAAACGGTAGGAAAGGAAGTGATAGAGATTAACAATTACTCACCGAAGAAAATCAAAGAAGCCATGATACTGAAACGCTATCGGGAAAAGACGACAGGTGTTGAGTTTGTCCAACTATTGAAGAACTCCTTTCAAGTAGGGAAATGCTATACATTGAAATATATAAAGGCTGAATTAGTCAGACTTTATAAGATGCTTGACATATCGCCCAAAGATACGGTTACAGCACAGACGATTCGTGAGTTCTTCCAAGTCGAAGAATTATAGGAATAACTTTGTCATTCTTTTATAGTTGCAAAAACAAACAGCAACCTATAAATTATGCTTCTATCGACAGCTTGATAGTTGGCAAATGGAAAATGGTGGAATATGCTGATGGTTATGTTAATGTTCTTGACACACTTGGTTTTTACAAGAACGGTAAGGCTGACTGCCCACCTGAAACGGGTAAATTTACCTACCACCTGATAAAGCCTGATTTGTTGATTATCTATAATAAGGGCTTTGGAGAACAGCATTTCAAGATACTCAAACTATCCAATGACAGCCTTATAAAGCAACTTAGACGGCAAAGGATATATGCAGACAGCATAGACGAACTTGTAAGCGGAGAGATTGAGAAATATATAAGAGTGACAAACGAGTAACAAGATATACGTTTAATATAAAAACAAAAGACAGATGAAAACATTAAGAATTATGGGGTTGCTCTTTGCTCTTATTACATTGAGCATAGCTCTCACAACAAGCAATGTGCAAACTTATAAAGGCTCTATTGAGGGTGGCAGAACACTGCATACCGATGATATGGGACTGTTTAGTACCACTGATATTTACACAACACATGGTTTTCAATTTAACCCATACCTTTATGTGGGTGCAGGTGCTGGAATACGTTTAGGAGATAGCTATACTGCCATTCCCATATATGCAGATGTTAACTACACCATGTTAAAGAAGAAAGTTTCTCCCTTCATAGATGCAAAAATCGGATATAGCCTACTTGATGAATCCGGGAGTGGGTGTTAATTGGAACTTCTATAAAGGATTATCTGTGTTTCTAAAAGTTGGATATACCTACAATGCCAACCCTTGTGATGATTGGATAAAGCCAAATGAAATGGGATGGGTGTCAGAACAAAATAAAACGGATATTTACCCTCATGGTGTGTCTGTTTCTATTGGCTTCGGCTTCTAAAAAACTTGATAAGAAGAAATGGCATTTATTCAATATGGATGCCGTTTCTTTTTAGCTGGTACTTTTTTTGAACGGAATCCAATTTATAAGGAGGAGTAGAAAATAGTCTTCTTGCTAAAAATCATACTTGAAAGGCATTTATCAGTGGCTTATTGTACTATAATTCAACAATATTCACTACCTTTGCTCAAAACAAATCATAGACTATTATGTGCGAATATGCAGAAATAGAAAACATTCAACTCTCCAATGGAAAGACCGTCAAGGAAGTGAATGAGAATGTCCGCAAGGAAGTGGAACACATTTACTTGGAGGGCTGGGCAAAAGGCATTTCTATTCCATTTTGGGATAAGCAAGGCAACTTCTATTTGGCTAATCCTGACGGTAGTGAAGATTTGGTAGAGTTCAACCGTAAGGAAAGAAGCTACAAGGTTATTTCAAGAGTTGCAGACAAGGGGAAAGGCAGATACGCTTACCTGTTAAACAAATAGGAATGGAAACACGTCCTGAATTTACAGTAATAGCAGGTGTAAACGGAGCTGGTAAGAGCCGTTTGTCTCCTTATTATTTGCATTGCAAATCTTTTGATGGTGATTTGCTTGCACTCAATCTGCGTAAGGAACATCCTGATTGGATAGAACGCTGGATAAGTGGTACAGTAGCAAGCGAATTGCAGAAGCAAAAAGATGAAGCCATTGCACAGCATAAAGACTTCGCTTTTGAAACAAACTTCTCCAACGACCTTATTTTGAACATGATTGGGGAGTTCAAGGAAGCCGGATATAAAATCTCGCTTTTATATTTTGGTTTAGGGTCTTTGGAGGAAAGCACAACAAGGGTGATGCAAAGAAAGTTGTTTGGAGGACACGATGTTGCGAATGAAATCATAGAATACAACTTCTATGAGGGAATCAAGCGTGTACAAGAAAATCTGCATCTTTTTGACAATATCACATTTGTAGACGGGAACTCCAATTATGGAGAAATAGTGGCAATCTATATCAAGAAATCAGCTAAACACGAAATCACTAATCAGAGCTACGAATGGTTTAACCGTTTCTTTGCAGAAGCATTTGATAAACTAAAATAAAGGTAGTTTTGTCTATGGATAAAGAGCAAGCTATAAAATTGGCACAGCGATATAAAGCGGCAGTCGCAGAACGGTTGCCCTTAAAGGCTCTTTACCTTTATGGCTCATACAGCAAAGGCAACCATACAGAGGACATCAACAATCCTCTCTATGCAGACATTCTCAAAACGGGAATACTGATATAAAAGCAGGAATCACCTACCGGAACAAATACCTTATCATAAAAACTATACTATCTCTCAATATAGGAATAGTTGCAAACAACTTACTAAATATAGCCTTTATCATTGCATAAACTCATAAGAATGACTATCTTTGCAACAAGAACGAATGTTGACTGATTGTTGACTAATTCATTCTTAATAGAGTTCATTAACTTGTTAGCAATGATGTGCAAAGGACTTGTAGCTCAGTTGGTTGCATAGGAAAACGCAGCTTTTCTATGCCGAAGAGAGCAACAGACTCATAATCTGGAGGTCCCAGGTTCAAGCCCTGGCTGGTCCACGTTAAGAATCAAGCACTTACGAGAAATCACAAGTGCTTTTTTCTTTGTCTGCGTAAACAATGCGTAAACAAACGGTTTGAGTTGGCTCTGTTTACACATAGAATTTCTATGAAATCCCATGCCATTCTATAACATAACTCATTGAAATATTCTGTTAATATGACTCTACTTGGCGGTTAAATAAACTCAAATATATTCCATTTACACTTTGATTTATAGAATAATATCGTACTTTTGTATTGCGTAATGCATTTGTGGCAAGCCATGACCTTGGTGGTGCTCTTTCTTGAAAAAGAAAAGTGAGTTTGCTTAACCGCCGTGGGAGGGTTATCCCATTCCGATGGATCAATGCGTAGAGGGAGTACCAGTCGGAGGGTTCTCTATGACAAACGAAACGCGAGAGTTGCTTCAGGGGTTGAGGCCGATTAGCATAAGCCCGGTTACCAGTCAGCGACAGAAGACAACGAGATTGCACCGCTGCATATAACGGCAATGTTTTTATCCGTCTAGGGATAGGGACTCTGTGGTTATATGCAGTGTTTTGTATATGTATGCCTCACATTGCAAAGCGTCTGTATTCAGAGGTTATGTTGAACATAAACAATGAATGCAATGGAAAAACAGACAAAGTCCCTGTCGCTTTTCAAGGAATGGAACTGTTCTGTTTCTGTCGTGTTGGACTCACGTACTCGCAGGAAAAACGCGTGCGAGTTTCCGTTATCTCTCCGTTTCACGATAGACCGCAAATTCTTTTATCTTACTGCCGGAAGTTCTTTCACTGAAAGAAAGTTCTCAGACATCTGTAATGCGACTAAATGCAAGAGCGAGAACTACAAACTTCAAAAAGAGTGGAAAGATACCTTTGTTCCCAAATACAAAGAAATGCTGATGAATCTGAACAAGGGTGGCATCCTGACATTTGAAATGGTACGCCAATGTATCATGGGTGAGGGTGTGATGCTATCCAAAGAAAACATGACCAAGTCACAATCCTTTATTGATATATGAACTATTAAAAGACAAGAATCATGGGAATTGGAAAATCAAAAATCATTCCATCAATAAACGTTGATGATATGTTGAAAAAGGCTGGAATCAGCCATGAGATAGAGGCTGAAAAGCAGGATGCAGACAAGCGGCTCACAGAAATCCGTGAAGCAAAAGAGGCACTATTGAAAATCCATCAAGATCTTCTGGATGCTATTAAAGCTGAGGGTGAGGCTGCGATGGTTTTGCAGGAAGCTATTAGTAGTTCCAATAATGTTATCAACGGCATTTGCAATGCGATTGTAAAAGCAGAGCAAAACACGCGGTTCAAGGCAACTATAAAATTCGAACATCTTGTCCAGCTTCAACAGCTCTTAAACCAAGCCATTGAGACATGGAAAACCATGCTGGGAAATCACCGTTCCGAACAGGCGAAGATGCTAACGGAACATGAATCCAATATGCGCAAAATCCTTAGGCGGAATGAAGGTGTTTGGTTCTCTGACTTCTGGATGAAAGTTTTGGTAATATTTTTGTTCGTTTATACGATGGCATTAGGGTTGATTGTATATTGTGTCGCGTGAAGTGTCATGTGCGATGCCATCCAATATGGACGGTTTTCTGCCTCTAACATGCTCCAGTCTTTACCAACAACTTGTTAGCAAATTAAAAAGCAAAGTTCGGAAAAGCGACTGAACTTCGCCGCCATTTCCTTAAATACCCCTTTCTGAATAATCAATACTTTCATTAGATTTCAATCAGGTTCGGAACGTGTAATCTCCATTCATGATCGCACCATTTGAGAAAATAGTTAAACCATCTTTCTTTACGCCATGCTGTTTATGGATATGGCCAAACAGATGTAAACGGGGTTTTATTTCTTTTATCCTCGCCAAAAGTTCTGTCGAACCATAGTTTAACTCATCGTCAAAATCAAGAATACCATAGGGCGGGCAATGGGTAATCAATACGTCAGTATTGGTAGGTACGGCTGCATAGTTGCGACTCTGACGGTCAGAAATACAATCTTCCATGAACATGGGAACACCATAGAATTTAACTCCATCAATAACCACACCGGAATTACATAGATAATGTACATTCTTATCCAGTCCATCTATCTTAGATCCGTATAGGCAGGCATCGTGATTGCCACAAATAAAAATCTTGTGAGGGTAAGGAAGGTCGCAAAACCAATTCATGAAATCAATGGCTTCTTGCTCGCTTCCATTCATGGTAAAATCTCCTGAATGTATAAGGATGTCAGCATCGGGCAGCTGTGTGAGCCGCCGATGCTGACTGTGAGTGTCAGAGATGTGGAGAAAATTAATTGAGTTGGTCGGCATTTCCTTTTGAAATTCTATAACGGTCTATACATTGGTCCATCTTCTCAACCAAATCCTTTTCATCCTTTATCTCGCTACCATTAATGGTCAGGTTGTTGTTTTCTTCATAAAGGCGTTTATTGTCCTCATACAGGTCAATCCAATTCCAATGTTGCCAACGGAACGCATACTCTGCATCATCAACATAAATGAAATGGATGTCCCATCCCCAGAAAAAATCACACCCTTCAATCTTCTGGTTGGTGTAGATCTTGCCAAGCTGTTTGTTGGACAGGTCAATGCACCCGCCGTAAAGGGTTGACAATAGCTTGTTACGCTTGTCAGCGATTATGTATTTCTTCCTATCAGCTTTTGCGTTGTAGGGATAGAGAATGTAAATGTCGTTGTCCCTGTAGTTCAAATAACATCCTCTCTCAATATAGTCCAATAAACCGGATATCACAAGTTCTTCTTGCACAGCCTTTTGCTTTCCTTCGAATGATGAGTGGTAATCAGGATTAACCTCGAAACTGGAAGAACACAACATTTCATCGATTGGGCAACTCCACTTGTCATCTAACAAATTAGAACGCCAAGACGATTGCGTACTATCAAAAGTAATCCCCAAAAACATATCCCATTCTGTAAATTTACTAATAAAATACCGCAATAAAGTGGATTTGTTCTTGTAAAATCCTTTTTCGCCGAATAGAAACTGAGCATTTCTCCATTTTGTCGTAAAATTATTCCACTCCCATTTATTGTTTTTATTTCTAAACAGAAATCGGATTGCACCATTGAAAAAGGCATATCCTTCTGCTTCCGATATAGCCGACTCCCAATTCCATTCTTTATCGTCACTCCAATCAGTAGGCCGCTCGGGTAGTTGCGCTTCCTGAGGTTTAAGTATTTGCTTGGCTTTCGCTATTTCCTCTCCTAATTGTTCAGGAGACGCTTTTGATTGTATTTTGAAATCTTCGCTTGCCAAATATTCATAGATGTTTTCCACGTGTTTGCTCAATTCATCTATTAATTTCAGACGAGCGACCATTGCGTCAACCGTATTTATCGTGGTGTTCTCCGCTAAATTGCACACCACTCTCATCCACCTTCTGAAGCGACGCTCATTGAACGCTGAGCAGGATTCCAAATACCGGCATACCCCGAAGAATACCACCCTTTGCGTCTGCGTGAGCGTGGAAATGGTATTACCAGTATATTTAGGGATGAAATCAAACTCCCCGAACCACTTTGGCAGATACGCACAGACATCTTCCTTGACTCCTGCTAAACGCTCAAAAAGGGAACTTAGATTCTCCAAGAATTCTGGCTTTGAGAGGATGGAAGAATAGATGCTAAAGCCATTATCATAGCGAAGCGATGAATCGTCTGATTCCGTTCCATATAGTTTCCATTCTTTTGATGTGTCCTTTGCGTCATTATATATGATAGCGCAATTCAAGAGATATCTGTTTAGGAAAGCAAAGAAAATCCTGTCAATCTCTCCATTACTGTCGCGATTCTTCCAAAAGACATCCGTCCATTCAGTGTCAAGTTTTATAGGAATGCCCTTTTCGGTATTAAGAAATCTTCCCCAAGCATCATCCTCTTTTGCCTTTTCTTCAATGTATCCGATAAAATCAGCCTTGAAATTCTCGAATGAAGTGAGTTGCTTACCACGAGCGTTCATTTTGATGTACAAGTTATCCGTTAGCTTAAAGTCTTTAAGATTAAGATAATAAAACACGATAGGTGCATTTTCAGAAGTCAAAGCTGTCCAATAACTTTCAAAACTCTCTTTGTTTGCGTCAAACAATTCTTCCAAGCCATCAATAATATCGTTACCTTGTTTATCGTTAATCTTTGTGCCGCCAATCATTCTCAACATTGATTGTATGGTTGGGTCTTGCTTCCAGGAAGAGTAAAACCAAGTGCGGCTGGTTATGAAATCCACAATTCCTATGTTGCCTTCATATTCTTCAAAATTTTGGGGTATGCATAGGTTTCTGCAAAACTCCCTTGAAGATATTCGCGTCTCGTATGTGAAATTTCTCAGCCTTACAGAGGCTTCTTCGAGCTTGCCAGCCCTGAGTGCCACGTACCAATGAAGCAGCCATAGCGTGGTAAGCCTTTGTTGACCGTCAAGTGGAGATAGTTTGCCTTCGTCTTCGGAACCATAAACAAAATCAAGTTTCAATGCAGGTTCCGGCAATTGATAATCTAATGCTAGCTTTAGGTTCACGAGAAAATTGTTGCGCAAGTGTTCTTTGCCCAATCTGCCCTGTGCATAGTCGCGTTGTATTATCGGAATTTCTATTTGGTAATTGCCGATAAATTTCCAGAAAGAAGTTGCTTCGTTTGTCATTGTTTGTCCTCCTGATCGTTTTGTTCAAGCTTTTCCAAGCATGAGTCTATGTCGTTTTTGTAAGCTTCAGCGTCAGCTTTTGTCCAATAGTTATTGTCACCGATTGTAGATGAGTAATATTTTAGGAATACTTGTTTCGTGCACGGTGGAACAAAAGAGGAAGTGGCCCACTTGCTTTCTTTGTCTATTGCGAGCTTCCCGTCTTTCATTAGCTTCGGTACTGGTATCAGTTTGCCTTGGTCCTTGCCAATAATGACACGGCGTTTCGCGGAAAAAATGGCGTTGCCATAACTCCTGTTTGTTGATGAATCAAGCAGGGTGTAATTCCATATTCTGTTCTTTTCTTCTGGCGTCCAGACCTCAGGACCTTCATTGAAGTTCTTTTTTATTTTCTTGAAAAGCTCGTCTTTTGTATTTTTATCCTCGGTGTCGAAATAGTTGTTTATGTATTTCCGTATATCTTCATCGGCACTTAGATAGACGTTGACAAGCCATTCCTTGCGTGTGCCGTCATCTTCTTCCGAGTTGCTTGTGCTGGAATTGATGTGCTCCACGTCCCATCCTTCCAACTTATACAGGTGGAACGGAAATTTGTAAAATATCCCTATCTGGTATTTATTGTTGCTTTGTTGTGCCTGGTTTTGATTTATCACAGTCTGTATGTTGTGAAACAGCAATAGGCGGCAGCAGTTGCGCTTGTCGCTTCCATCTTCTTTGTATGGGTAGTCTGTGCTATTGTTGCCTATCGCTTTCTTGATTTCGTCTTTCAGGTAGCGTACAAATTCCTTCTTACCTTTCTTCGCTTTCCATGAGTTTACAAGTTGTTTAATGGGAATGGTGCCTACCGCAAGGAGAAAACCCACGTAATGATAAAGTTCCAAGTCATCATACCATTCATTAAACGTCTGGAAATAGGATTTTACAGTCTGCCAAGCCTTTTCTGTTTTTTGCAATAGGGTTTCTTCGTCATTATTCCCATCTATGTGTGAGGACTTGAAGTATTCATAAAAATATCGGAATGTCCTGTGTTCGTCAGAACCAATAATCTTTTCCTTTTCATCCTCTTTATTGAGTTTTTCAATATTAAGCGAATTTCTGCTGCAAATCAAATTGAAGATGAAGTCTATACGCGTCGGACGATCATAACCCTTGTCGTGCAGGAATAGCCAAAACTCGTCGCTTTGCAGGGTATATTCTATCTTATCCCATTCGCTTGCGATTTCTTGTTGCCTCAATCTTAAACTGTCCGTCGACTTTCCCGCAAAATTAGATCTGTTGAGGAACAATGCCTTTATCAGCTCTGAATTGGTAAGGGCTATTTTGCCGATGTTCAGTCGGGTGAACACCTTTATGGGGTCTTCGTCAACAGATTCATACCATATAAAATTAACTTTGTTTTTCAGCTTGTCCAAGAATGCCCCTTTGTCAAAGTCTGGTTTGAGCCATTCCTTCACGGTTTTCTTGGCTTGATCCATATAATAAAAGTCAATGTTGTCCCTTTCATTATATTTATCCATATTGAGAAGGAACTCCCTGCTTTTGGCGCGAGTTGCGTATTCCAATGAATAAGGCTCATTGGAGTCAAGGCTTCTGAGAATGATGTATATAGTGGTAAGTCGCTGTTGACCGTCTATAACTTCCCACTTGCCAACGCTCTTATTGAGAATTTCCCTTATCTCTGAAAGTTTATTCGTTTCATGTATTTTTGTTACAATATCTTTTTCGTTGCGTAGTCTCACCACCAATGGTTGCAAGCAATAGAATCCATCCTTGCTGGCATCGAACTCGTTGATGTCGTTGAGCAAGTCCTTCACTTGTTGGCGTGTCCACCTGTAGCCGCGCTGATAATTCGGGATGAAAAAGCTCAAGCCTGAAAGCTCTCCTATTGTTTTCAATCCAATTTGATTGTCGTTACATTGTTTTTCCATAATATTCGTAATTTTATAATTTTCCACCATAGTACTTCATTTCCTCTAATCCACAAAGTCCGAAGTCCTTTATTTCTCTCAGAAACAACCGTGCGCACATCTCGGCATCATTGCCTGCCCGGTGGTGTTGCCCGTAAGATATCTTGAATTGGTCGCAAAGGTAATCCAGACTGTTGCAACCGAAGTTGTATAACCTGCGTGCTGCACGGAGGGAACAATAATAGGTAATGTCAGGCTTCTTAATGCCGTATAGTTCCAACGAATGACGGATGCAACCGATGTCAAAAGCGGCATTGTGAGCCACAAGCACTGGTATGTCTTTAAGGTATTTGCTGATTTCTGCCCATATTTCCGGGAATTCCGGTGAATAGACAGTATCATTCGGTCGGATGCCGTGAATCTGCATGTTCCAATAACTGTAACTATTTCCTTGCGGACGGACAAGCCACGAACGGGTTTCCACAATCTCTCCGTCACGCACTACGCAGATGCCTGCTTCACAGATGGAAGCACGTTTGCCTGTAGCTGTCTCAAAATCTATGGCGATGAAATTTATTCCTTGCATGGTTTATCCTCCTCTTTCCAAGTATAATAGTTCAACATGTTTTTTGCAAAATTGCGCATTTCGCTGCGCACGGATTCCGGCTCCAGCACTTCTACCTGGTCGCCTTGGGCAAGAACCAACTGATAGAAGTCGAAAGTCGGTTTTAGATGATATTCAAAGAGTGTGGACTCATCATCGCCTTCTATTTCCCGTTGTGATTCGTGCAAGGGTAAGGTACGCAGATAATCGGCAAAACCGCCATAAGCCAAAAGAACAATGCGCTGTATGGGTTCATTCGATGTGATTACTCCACAGCATCCTTTAAAATAGTGATTGATATCAAAGTCCTTTTTCATCTTGAATGTCTTGCCCGTGTCCTGAATGTCTGAAATACGGTCGAGAGCATACACTCGGTAGACATCAGCAGGCTTAATGCCTTTCTCTTTATTCCGGTCTGAATAATAGGGACTGCGTGCCACCACGTACCAACGGCACTTCACGACTTTTAGGCAGTATGGCTCAATCACAAACGTGTTGGCTTCCGGTTTGCCGAAGCCTTGGTGCGTAATGCTCAACACATGATTGCGCCGCATGGCTTCGGCGATAGGCGTGAGCCATGTTTGCCCTGATGGAATATCCTCAAAAATAATCCGGTCTTCCAACTTGTTGTCTGCCTGAATTTGGTTCAAGGTGGCATAGGAACTGATTAGCCAACTTTGCAGGTTATTTCCTTCCAGCCGTTCCGGCTCGTCTATGTAATACCGATAGCCGTCTTTCCTATCACATTCGATGTACACGTCAAAGATGTCCTTGATAGCCTTCTGGTGATTATGGAACGTGCGCAAAGGCAATTCCTCACCATAACCCAGTCCGCTTTCCCGCCAAAGCTCATTGATTTCTTGAAATGTCAGACGTTTGTATCTGCGCAGGGTATCTATCAACCAGACGTACCGTCCGAAAAGATTTGCTGCCATATCACATTTTTGTTTATTATTATATTGACCAAATGTATAAATGGAATGTAATGAGATCACATGAATGGTCGACACTCATTTTTTAGTCCCTTCCTCTATTTTATTCATCCATTCTTTTACCTTTGAAGGTATTTTATCGTTTTCATCCAATTCATTAAGTACATAATACCCATCCTTTTCTGGTTTAAGATTGCCACAACCAATTTTTTGTATTAGTTCTTTGAGGAGTTCTGGTTGTTCTGTCCTGTTTGCCAACTTTATTTTTACATTACCTGTTTTTTCTCGCGTGACATCAATGAACGGACGGTCTGCATTATTTTCGTAGGTGCATGCGAGAGTGTCCCAATACCATGTAAATATATCCCAGCCCTCACGTGTTCCTACGTTGTCCTTTAATTTTATAATGTGATTTTCACGTTCAACAATGTCCATAAGGTTCACTATCTTCTCATAAAGATATTCACGCAGTTTTTTATTGTCGCAGAAATATGTGTATAATTGCCCTTCGGGTATGTTGTAAAACTCATCGTCGAAGTATTTCCACCATGTGCCATGGCTCCTGCGGCCTCCATATTCCCACTTCAAGGCTTTAGCGAAATTCGGGTCACGCTCATATGAAGCTTGAATGTAATAATGCCCGTCGTACCATCCTACATCCACAAAGGCAGGCTGATTATTGCCTGCGTCAGAGCCTGTCAACGTAAGCATAAAACCGTTTTTGCTGGCAAGATAATCATTGACCGTCCAACCTCTGAGAGTCCAGTCTTTTTTCTTTTCTTCCCAGTCTTCGTCTGCGGTCTTTGCATCATTAGTTTTTATATTATCTTTCGTGTCGACAGGCATTTGTTGAGGCGCATCGCCATCGTTTTGTTCAAGTTTAAATGCGTCAAGAAAGTTTAAGAGCGTCTTGTTCCATTTAAGTGTTTCATGCCTTTTATAGTTCTCATATAGGTCGGCTTTAAATGCTTCCATTATATCGAACAAATTTTTTAAAACTACTTTCAAATCTTCTTCACTAAGTTTTTCCAGCGCGTTGCCGTCCTCCTTAATTGTCCTTTTAAATATTTCTTTAACGCTTTCGCTTATTTTCTCAACCCGTTCAGGTGCACAGTGCATGGCCACCGACGAAGTCTTGAATGCCAGCTTTAGCTTCTCCTCGTTGGTATTCTTTCCGTCTTTAATAACATCGTATAAGGTCGAAAGGTATTCTTGGTATATGCGCAGTTTTTCTTCAAACACCTTGCCTTTCTTCTCGCGCTTTTCGTCACTGTCGGTTTGACCTATAAGGAGCATCATGGTGATAATTGCCGTGATGATGACTCCGATTATTGCAGCAAACATCTCATACCAAAGTTCTTTACCAGTATAAAGCCTCAAATAGACGGCAAAAGCGCATGCTATTACTATCAAAGCTATCGTTGAAGCTATAATGACCGAATTCTTGTGATCAGTCAACACTTGTTTCATTTTATTCATACGTGTAAGTTAAGGATAATAAAACAGAGATAAAATCTAACACATGGTTGTACTTTATCTCTGTAATAGAGTTTTTTAGTCTAAGTTCTTGAACTCGAAGTCGTATTTACTACAGCAGGCCTTACGGTAGTCGAAGCCATACTTATCCATATAAGCTGCTTGCAACTCTTTCGCCCCATTGTAGAAAGGGTCTGAGGTGTGGTGTTCCGTTGTTACGATGACCGACATTTCCGGTGTAAGGACTGTTCCGTTGCAGCGTTTCACTCGCTTGGGGACAACTTGAAATACTTTGCTCATAATTATACAAATTTAAAAGTTAAACATTGGTATATTTAGTTAACTGCTATAGTTGCTTTTTTATTTGTACTTACAGTCCTACAAGCTATGCCTTTATAAACGTAAGACGTGGAACTGCAAGTCCACATTTAGTTTGGAGGTCCTAGGATAACCTTAACACAAGTGTGGAGTATAGCAGCCCACGCCATATCGCGTGAGAACCACTATGCCGTCTTCTTGTGTTAATCTGAAAATTTCCTAGGTTTCCAAACTACAAGATCAGCAACGCTTCTTCTCTAATCAAGTCATTATGTGCGGTGAGTTTTTCGGTTCATCCGCAAACGCAAATATACAATAAAAATAGAGAATAATGCAATGTACTCCACACTTCCACACTTTTTACCTAAACATTGTAAAGTAATGTCGCAAAGATACAACATAGATGTGCCAAATTGCAGCATTATTGATGCAAATTTTTTTTGTGGTTCTGCCTCGTTTTGGCACTTGCCGACATTTACTTTGCAGCAGAATTGAAGTTAAACCTTTTAATAACAAGTAGTATGGCAACAAAGAATTGGAACAACGATTTTATGGCTAAAGTATTGGAAGAAGCCGCATGGAAAGAACTGTCGAATGAATTTGCGTGGAATGAGCAACTGCTGGAAAAGTACAAGGACAAGGTGTCGTGGAAAGAGATTTCCGACAATCGGAACATTCTTTGGACTGTATCCATGATAGAGAAGTTCAAGAACAAAGTAGATTGGGATGAGCTTTCCGGTTCCGACAACGAACATCTGTTTTCGGCTGAAAATCTGGGAAAATACAAGAATTGTTGGAACTGGTCTAAATTGTCGGGTAATTCAAGCGTGGAACTGACTCCCGCGCTCTTGGAACAGTTTGCCGAATATTGGGATTGGAGTGAAATCATCGACTGTTATAACCGGGATGATTTGTACAGCATGGAGTTTCTGGAGAAATACCAGGATTATATTCCGGCATCCGCCCTGCAGCGTTCACGCCTGTGGGATAAATTGGTTGAAGACGAAAAGAAACAATTAAAGATACGTATTCTTTCATAAAGTAAAATGAAAACGATAGAAAGCTGTTCCGTCCCACATGGTACCGGACGCATCACAAGGATGAAATCATCGGAAACATTCGTGATACGGTGGACATTATGAATGTGATAAAGCCAATCTATAATTTCAAAACAGCAGAATAATATGGACGAACCTAAGATGTTGTCAGGTTTAAGCCAAAGTGATTACAGCTATCCGTTGGCTGACGTGTCGTATTTGTCGGAAGAAGAGAAAAAGGATTTGCTAAGACGAGGGATGCGCAGGCCGAAGGAACTGTATTCCGATGAGGAGTTTGAACAATGGGTAACGGTATTTGCTGAATGGAACACATACAGCCACAGCAACGGCCATAAGCCTACGGAAGAAGAAAGAAACTCCGAAAAAATGGCTACCGCAAGTTATGAGCGTGGCTTGTGGTATCACCGCAAGCGTTTCAACGAATGGAAAAAAGAACATCTGCAACCGCTCATTGACGAGTTGGTGGAACATGCCGCCCACGACCCGCAATATGACTGGCAATATCTGTATGCTTTGGAGTGTGCCAAATTGCGTTGTATGAGGGCTTACTTCTCACATTCTTTGATAGCGAACGAGAATGGTAACTTCAGCTTCAACCGCTGGATAGATATTTGCATCAGCCTGCTGCAACATATCAAAGGAGATGGCCTGCACATCTCCCGGCAACAGATTGAACGAATGAATACCAGAAATGTAAAGAATATAGTTCCTTCCACTCTAGTGGGCGCTTATGAAGAAGCGCCTGCACCAAGTGATGAAGAAGACGGTCTTCCCGACAAGTTCTATTATGGCAAGAAAATATATGTCCGCAAAATGGAGCGGCTGTATTACCGGATACGTCTTTACAAGATGAGGGAGTGGTGGGAATAAAGCAAACATTAGTAGGTAATAACTCCAAGAAAGGGATATCAGTATATTGGCATCCCTTTCTTAAACTTATCTCTTGTTCAATAACAGCGTAACCTTTACTTCCTTTTTCTCATAATCTTCTGTCTGCATACCGAACAACATGTTTGTGTATCCAAGATGTTGCATCACGGATTTACGGAAGAGCTCAAGCTCCGTTTCATCCAGCGGGCAGTGAGAAGGACAACGGATGAAGATAACGGCACTGTCATACTTCGTAAGGTCAAACAGCTGATATTGGGTCATTGACTCCAGAATGTAGGCGAGGCGTGAACCGGTATCCTGTGTCACAGAGTGGTAATCATACTGTCTACCGTATTGCATACTGAGCAGAAACTCCACGTCGCTCCGCCTAAAGGTGCTGCCTTCGGCGGAAAGCATCCTTACCAGATTCTCTCGTGCGGCCATTTTGCGCAGATATTCTTCCCGTTTGTCCTGACGGTATTCCCGCTTTCGTTTTGAGCGGTTCATGCGATTGTTAAAGAAATCACGCGCGTTTGTCCACTTGACATAACGCCGTCCGTCCTTCCCTTTACTGCGTAGTCGGCGTGGAGTCTGATGCCGCCAGATGCTTTCTTCCAGTTTATCCAAAGCAACTTCATACTTATTAGTCAAAACCTTTGGCCCAAATTTTCTTTGCCATGTTTCCTCTCTTTCGTCAGGTGAAAATCCCCAATAAGTGATTTCCCATAGGCAATGCATAGCTAGTTCTGCTAGAGAAAGATGCACATCATCGGTTATGACGATTTCCTTGGCCAAATCTTCTTCCCAACTGCTATCATGCATCGGTCCGACGCTAATCCATTTCTCTTCACCTTCAAATTCTCCGCCAGACCATTCCACGTGTATTTCTCCGTTAAATCCAGTAGCAGGTTCCATGCCTTGAAGAATGTCGTATGCCTCGCGGAAGGCATAGATGTTGTCAAGATGCTCCGGTTCGTGTCTTTTCAGATGCGGAAGAAGTTCGTCGAAGCCGACTTGGGTCAATAGTTCTTTTAGTTTCATAAGCATTATAGGTTTGTCCATTTCTGGGACAAAGGAACGATATGCTTGTGCCAATACCAAGCATTGCTGCAAAATTTTATAGCCTAATGGGGTAGAAAGCCAATACTTTTATGCTATTTTTGTGAAAAAGAATAGGCTTATGGCTGAAATACACAAACTATTAAATCAAGCGAGACTGATTATAGAAAAAGTTAAAGTGTCCTGTAATGAAAGCCGTCTACGTGGAGAACAATTCAATAGAGTTTATGTAATTTAGATTTGTTATATATCGCGCATACGCGTACCTTTGCGACATGAATTACCACGACCATAAAGACAACAGCAAAAGTTTCCGTGCCTTGACGGGAGTTAGCCATGAACAGTTTTGTGCGCTTCTCCCTTATTTCGAGGCTGCGCATGAGGACTATTTGTCC
>NZ_NFJG01000097.1:0-18050 GCF_002159755.1 Bacteroides sp. An269 | reverse complement strand
GCAATCCCGTTATCCGCATAGACAAGGACGGCAAGATTTGGGATACGGTATGGGACATCGGCAATATGCTTTACGATGCAGGTGCAGCCGTAGCTGCCCATATCCGTGGCGACCATGTTTCCGCCCAAAGCCATTGGGTTGATTTGGGTGTAGATGCCGTAGCTGCCGCTCTTCCTTTTGTTCCTGCTGGTACAACCAAGGCTCTAAAGGCTGCGGATAAAGGAGTGGATGCGGTAAAAACTGCTAAGCAGGTTGATAAGGCTTCAGATGTAACTGGAACGGCTATAAAGGATAAAACCTTAAAGATAGAAATATCTCCTGAAAATAAAATAGACCGTAGTTTGTTAAATCCGCCTTCTAAATCTGGTAATGCACCGACTTTTAAACAAGATGGAACTCCTGTTGATATTCATCATGAGGGACAAAATCCTAATGGGCCTTTTAAGGAAATGCATTGGCAGGAACATCGTGGAAAGGGTAATTTCAAGAAAAACCATCCTAATTTGGGTCAACCTAGTAAAATAGATAGAAAAGAATTTGAAAAAGCTAAAAAAGAATATTGGAAGAAAGAATATGAACAGTAAAGTAAAACAAGAGATGGATGAGGTTATTGCAGAACTGCAGAAATTTACATCTCGAATATTAGATTGGCGAGAACCTGTTAATCCTACTTTAATAGAACGTTTTGAGGCAACATTTGAAGTGAAGCTTCCAGAAGATTATAAATATCTTCTTAGTATTACAAACGGATTTTCTTTAATGGGAGATAATGTGTTAGGTATAATTGATAAAGAAAAGAATTATGACTTATTTATGTGTTATAATATTGAACACTTTGAAGTAATTGTACCTCAATATAAACATTTAATACCGTTCAGCCCTGATGGAGGAGGAAACTTTTATTGTTTCGATACTCATGTGAAAACCAACGGTGGCGATTCTAACCAAATCGTTTTTTGGTATTCTAATTATGAATATAGTGAATCTGACCCACCGGAAGTAACACACCAAAGTTTGGCTGATTATATTAAGAATTGGATTATAGCTCTTACATTGGAAGACTACGATTATAATGGAGATAGAAAAATGTAGCCTTCTTCTTATCAGTTAAAGTGTTTTTAAAGTTTATATGCCAGTAACCTTGATTCAGAATCAAAATCTGTTTCAAAAGGTTGCTGGCATAATTTTTATAAAAATGAAGATGATTGAGATCAGCTGAACAGCCATGCCGAAATTACGTTGGCAAGTAATACGTATGACGAACTGGGCAGGCTGAAAACGAAAAGCCTGCACGGCAGCGCAACCAACAAACTGACATACAGCTACAACATCCGCGACTGGCTGACAGGCATCCGCGGCAGCAAGCTCACGCAGAACCTGTACTATAACACGGGCAGCGGCACGGCGCAATATGGCGGCAATATCAGCAGCATGACTTGGAAGGCCGGCAATGAAAGCGTGATAAGGGGGTATAAGTTTACCTACGACGGTTTGAGCCGGCTGACTTCTGCTACATACGGCGAAGTCACAAATATCGGTAGCAACGCCAACCGTTTCACGGAAAAGGTTACGGATTATGACCTGAACGGGAATATCAAGGGCTTGCAGCGTTACGGACAGACCTCCTCAACCGGTTACGGCTTGATAGACAACCTGACCTATACGCTGAGCGGCAATCTGATAACACGGGTGGATGATGCCACAACCGCCACGGCTTACAACAACGGTTTCGAGTTCAAAGATGCTGTAAAGCAGGCGAGCGAGTACGCATACGATAAAAACGGCAACCTGACGAAAGATTTGAACAGGAATATTACAAGTATTCAATATAATTGTTTAAATTTGCCAAGCAAGGTCACGTTTGATTCGGACAGATGAGGTATTACATAAACGGCCGACAAACGGACACGGATCTTTTTTTGATTTGACTCAGGAGTTAAAAGCAGTTATGTTTTACAGGAGTTATCACTTGGTCCAGAAGTTAAAGCCCCATAGACCTGTTTCTGACTCCTGCCGAAGGCATAACTCCTTCTGACTCTTTTTATCTACTGGTATTTTGAGGATATTCATTTAGATTATAATCACAAATATAAAAACTATGTTTACTATGAGGCATTGTTTATGGGCAATAAATTTTTGGGTACTTTTTTGTTTTTGCAGTGTGGGATATGCCTATTCTCCTCGTGAGGTCATTAATCTGAACCGGGAATGGAAGTATATGCAAGGAGACTTGCAAGGAGCCGAAAAGACGGATTATGACGACAATAACTGGGAGACCATTGGGATTCCTCATTCGTTTAGTATTCCCTATTTTATGTCGAAAGATTTCTATACCGGATATGGGTGGTACCGCAAGCGTGTGTTTTTTACAGAAAGGAATCTCTCGGGAAAAATCTTTCTAGAGTTTGACGGTGTTTTTCAGGAAGCGGAAATCTTTTTAAACGGAAAGTTTATAGACCGGCATTGCGGGGGGTATACAGGGTTTTCGGTTGACATAACTGATGCGGCACAAAAAGGAAATAATGTGCTTGCAATACGGGTTAACAATTTATGGCAACCCACTGTGGCACCGCGCGGTGGGGAACATGTTTTTAGCGGAGGTATATACCGTAATGTCCGTTTAGTGTTAAAATCTTCTACGTATATCGGTTGGTATGGAACATTTATCATGACATCGGGACTTGATGCAAGTAATGGCAAATATGGAATTGTGGACATTTCAACGGAGATTTGTCATTCGGAGCCTGAAACTGGCAATTTCCGTTTGGTTTCTAATATTCTGTCATCTGAAGGCAGGATTATCGCATCCGCACAAAAGATAATACAATTGAAAGGCAATACGAGCCAGGTTGTAAAACAGCAAACAGAAAGAATAGAGCATCCTTTCCTGTGGCACCCGTCACATCCGGTCTTGTACAAGTTGGAAAGTCTGCTTTTCAAAGGTGATGAGCTGATAGACCGAGAGGAAACGTCCTTCGGTTTCCGTTGGTTTGAATGGACAAAAGACCACGGTTTTTTCCTGAATGGGAAACATTTGTATTTTAAAGGAATAAATGTTCATCAAGACCAGGCTGGATGGGGTGATGCTGTGACCGATGCTGCAGCACGCCGTGATGTGGCTTTGGTTAAGCAAGCAGGCTTTGATATGATCCGCGGCTCTCACTATCCGCATTCTCCCGCATTTTCGAAAGCTTGTGATGAAGAAGGTGTGCTTTTCTGGTCGGAAGCTCCCTTTTGGGCTACGGCAGGAGAAAAGAAAGACGGATATTGGACAGCAAGTGCTTATCCAGTCCGCCAGGAGGACTGCAAAGAATTTGAAGAAAATGTCTTGCAGCAGTTGGAGGAAATGATACGTATCCACCGTAATCATCCTTCCATTATCGCATGGAGCATGTGCAACGAGCCTTTTTTTACTGCACCGGAAACAATGCATGGGATAAGAAAACTATTGGAGAGAATGGTGGCTCGTACACACCAGCTTGACCCGACACGTCCTGCTGCCATAGGCGGTGCACAGCGTCCGTTGGGAACAGAGCGCATTGACTTGATAGGAGATATTGTGGGGTATAACGGTGATGGAAGTACCATTCTTGATTTTCAGCAGCCGCCTATACCGAATATGGTAACGGAATACGGAAGCACAACATCCGACCGGCCGGGCGAATATATCCCGGGATGGGGAGACTTACAGAAAAATGACGCCTGGAAAGGTGTAGAATGGCGGAGTGGTCAAGCCATCTGGTGTGGGTTCGACCACGGAAGTATCTTTGGTGAAGAAATGGGCAAAATGGGAATTGTTGATTATTTCCGCATTCCGAAACGTTCTTGGTATTGGTACCGGAATGCTTATGCCAATATAGCCCCTCCGATATGGAGTGTGTCAGGCATTCCGGCAAGGTTGCGGTTGGAAGCCTCGCAATATACCGGCATCAGGGCCGACGGTACGGACGATGTTCAGTTGACGGTAACTGTTCTCGATGAAACAGGCAGAGAACTGAGCAATTCGCCGGCTGTCAGGCTGACTTTGCTATCGGGACCGGGCGAGTTTCCTACCGGTAGCAGCATCCTGTTTGAGGCGGATAGTGACATTCGTATCATGGATGGAAAAGCAGCGATTGCCTTTCGCTCCTATTATGCAGGCGAATCGGTCATTGAAGCTACTTCACCAGGCTTGGAGCCGGCTCGCGTTAAACTGACATTTTCCGGAGCTCCCGTATATCAAGAAGGAGAGACTCCCCAAGTGAAAAATCGTCCTTATATTCCCTTTGCTTTGCAGAAACAGCATAAAATGCAAAGTTTCGGATTGAATAACCCAGCTTTTGGTAGCAGTGCTGCACAGGGACATGCCACAGGATATGCTGCTGATGGTAAGCTTGATACTTGGTGGGAACCTGAAAATTCAGACCGAAAGGTATATTGGACACTTGATACGGAACGTTTCTTGATGTTGGATGAGGTTTGTGTCCGGTTTGCAGGTGCAGCTCCGTATCAGTACAAGATTGAAGTGTCTGAGAACAATAAAGACTGGATCGTGGTTTCGGATAAGACCGGCAACCATGTTCCGCTAGATTCGGACCTGATAAAAAGTGACAGGCAGGTAAAAATGCATTATCTTCGTATCAGTTTTCCTCATTCTGAAAGATACGTGACACCGAAGCTTGCTGAAGTGGAGGTACGCGGACAATTATACTGACACATAACACACACTGCACACGGTTGCATACGCTCATGAGGCTGTGTGCAGTGTTTATTTCTTTATTCTAATGCAATGGTACGCACCTGCACTTCCTGATGCAGAAAGACGTGGGCTGACTCACGGAATTTTTCTACCGATTCGGTAGTAAGGAAAAGACAATTCCCTCCCGTTTCGCAATGGGTCCGTATTTCCGGATGTCGGATAAGGTAGTCTTTCAGGCTGGCTGCTACGTATTTGCCTTGTTCTACCAGGCGGATGTGTGACGGAGTGTAACAACGGATTTTATCCAACAAAAGAGGATAGTGAGTACAGCCTAAAATGATGGTATCTATTTCCGGGTCTTGGGAGAGCAGGCGGTCGAGGTATTTTTGTACGAAATAATCGGCACCAGGGCTTTGGGCTTCATTATTCTCTATTAATGGTACCCACATGGGACAGGATACACTTGTCAATCGGATTTCGGGATAAAGCTTGTGGATTTCTAACGGATAGGATTGTGACTTTACAGTACCTTCGGTGGCAAGCAACCCTACGTGGCGGGTTTGGGTCAAGTTGCCGATGCATTCTACGGTAGGACGTATTACGCCCAGTACTCTGCGGGCTGGGTCGAGATGTGGAAGGTCTTGTTGCTGGATACTGCGGAGTGCTTTTGCCGAAGCTGTATTGCAGGCAAGGATAACCAATGGACATCCCAGCTCGAAGAGTTTTCGTACCGCCTGTAAAGTGAATTCGTATACCACTTCGAACGAACGTGTGCCATAGGGGGTACGGGCATTGTCGCCTAAATAGAGATAATTGTACTGAGGAAGCAGGCTGCGTATTTTGTCAAGGATAGTCAACCCTCCGTAGCCGGAATCGAAGATGCCGATGGGTCCTGTGGTTGTCATGATATTTAAATCAGAAACGCAGATTAACGCAGATCGGCGCAGAATGTAAAGTTTTAATCTGCGAGAATCTGTGTTAATCTGCGGTGAATAAACAGAAGGGGGTTAGTTTGCCGGAGTAGTAGTTGCGGATGCAGCCGGTGTTGCCGGTACTGCAGTCAGACTGATACCCAACTTGGTTTTGATATCGTTGGTAACATCTTTCGATACGTTTTCATCGATGTAAGGGATGTCCGTACGGTTCAGGTCGAAAACGTAGGTGTATCCGCCAGCTGCACCGATAGCTTTTACTGCATCTTCCAGTTTCTTGTAAATCGGATCCATCATATCAGTATAAGCTTTTTGCAGCTGCTGCTGTGCTTCCTGCTGAAACTGTATACCTTTTTCCTGCATTTCCTGTAATTCTTTCTGGCGGCGTTCCTGGATGTTTTGCGGAAGTGTCTTTTGTTCTTGTTGGTATTCTGCAAATTTTTTGCTGAACTCGTCTGAAGCACGTTTGATTTCGTCTTCGTACTGTTTCTGCAAAGCTTGAATATCAGTTTGGGCTTTGGCATATTCCGGCATTACCGGGATGATGTCCATAGACTTAAAATGCGCGAACTTTTGCGCGAACAAGCTCATCGGAGCGACGAGCAGCAATAATAAAGCAATTCTTTTCAACATAATCTTGATTTTCTATTAGTTTTTAATTTATTGTTTTGTTCCTGTTGCGGTTCTCGTAAGAGAACGGCTGCAAATGTATAAAATTAATTTGAATATCCTAAGCGTGAGAGCACTTCATTGCTGATATCAATGCGCGGAGAGGCAAAAATCATACTTTGTGCCGAGGCGCGGTCAATAACTGCATCGTAATTCTGCTCCATAGCAATGTCTTTAACAGCATTATAAATGTTGTCTTGGATAGGAGCGACAAGTTCCCGTTGTTTCTTCATCATTTCGCCTTGAGGACCGAAATATTTTTGCCGGAGTTCGGCTGCTTCTTTTTCTTTTGCCACAACTGCTTCTTCTTTTGCAGTACGTTGTGCATCGGTCAGCGTAGCGGCATCTTTCTGGTAAGCCTCATACAAGGCTTTGGCTTCGTTGCTCTTGGCTTCTATTTCGCTTTGCCATTGTTGGGACAGCGATTCCATTTGCTGGTTTGCCTGTTCATAGGCAGGGATATGTTTCAAGATAAATTCCATGTCTATCAACGCGAATTTCTGTGCCTGTGCCGCGCAGAGGCTTATCACAAGCAGTGCTGCAGAGAAAATCAATCTTTTCATATCTTTGGGTCTTTAGGTTAAAATTCTTGTCCGATAATAAAGTGGAACTGGCTTCCACTGTA
The DNA here is from genome assembly GCF_002159755.1 of Bacteroides sp. An269. Taxonomy (NCBI): domain Bacteria; kingdom Pseudomonadati; phylum Bacteroidota; class Bacteroidia; order Bacteroidales; family Bacteroidaceae; genus Bacteroides; species Bacteroides sp. An269. The sequence continues at coordinate 11,146 of NZ_NFJG01000097.1, read as the reverse complement.
TTGCGTAGAGCCGTTGATCTTGTCGAAACCGTATGCCCAGTCGATACCCATCATACCAATCATCGGCAGGAAGATACGTACACCGACTCCGGCAGAACGTTTCAGCTTGAACGGATTGAAGTCTGCTACATCCGTCCATGCATTTCCGGCTTCTACAAATCCCAAGGCATAGATGCTGGTAGAGTTTTCCAACATCAGCGGGTAGCGGAGTTCAGCTCCCAGACGGATATAAGCATATCCTTCGCTTCCGTAGGGGGTCAACGAACCGTTCTCATATCCACGTAGGGCAATGGTTTCGGATGCGTAGTTGTAACTGTATCCTGTCATACCGTCACCTCCGACATAGAAGGTTTCGAACGGAGAGCGCTTATAACGGTTGAAGTGTCCTAAGATACCAAATTCAGCACGGGTCATGATGACCGGACACTTCTGGATATCCATCAAAGCGGTATAAGTCTTCGATTTGAATTTCCACTTGTGGTATTCAATCCATTTAAACATACTTGCTGCCTCGTCGTAGTTGTCTCTTCCGTAAGTAGAATAGTCTTTGTTGCTGAAGAGCGAGTAAGGCGGCGTGATTTGCAACGAAGCGGTAAACTCGGAACCACGGCGTGGGAAAATGGGATTGTCGGTAGAGTTACGCGACAAAGTCAGGTTCAAGCTCAAGCTGTTGCAATTACCTGTGTTCATGTATTCCCCGTTGTTCAACCGGATATACAGGTAACTCCAATCTTTCAGCATAAAGCGCTGGTAGGACAATTCTGCCATGAACGTGAAATAGTCATCGGGCCAGCGCAAGCGTTTTCCCCATCCTACCGAGAACCCGAACATCTTGATGGAGCGGTCAGGGTCATAGTAAGATTCGTAATTGTCATAATAGCCATAGTTGCCGTATCCCCATCCGTACAGATAATTGTAGTAGTTGTTCATGTAAGCCGAGTTGTAATACTGGCTGCTGATATCGGTCTGTACAGAATAGAATGCGGATACTGAAAGTGAGTTCGGGCGCTTACCGCCAAACCATGGGTCAAGGAACGAGATACTGTATGCCTGATAATATTGTCCGTTGGTCTGGCCACTGATGGTAAGGGTCTGTCCGTCACCTTGCGGCAGGAATCCTCGGAAGTTGTCATTCTTGCGGAACAGGTTGGCGAACGAGAAGTTGGTGAATTTCAGGCTCAGCTTACCGATGATACCTGTTTGTCCCCATCCTGCAGAAAATTCTACCTGGTCGTTCGCTTTCGATTCCAGTCCCCAATTAATATCTACCGTACCATCTTCGTAATTGGGCTGTACCTGTGGGTTGATGGTTTCAGGATTGAAGTGCCCCATTTGAGCGATTTCACGGTACGAACGTTCCAATGCTTCCTTACTGAACAAGTCTCCAGGGCGGGTACGAAGTTCACGCCGGATGACGTTTTCGTACAAACGGTCGTTACCATTGATACGTACATGGCTGATGCTTGCCTGCGGACCTTCCATCACGCGCATTTCAAGGTCGATGGAGTCACCATCGATATTCACTTCTACCGGGTCGATGTTCGAGAACACGTAACCACGGTTATAATAATTGTTCTTGATGGCATCTTCATCATTCGAAAGGCGGTCGTCCAGCAACTTCTGGTTGTATACGTCACCATGCTTCATCTGCAATTGTTCGTTCAGCAGGTCAGAAGGATAGACGGTATTTCCCACCCATGTAATGTTGCGTAGGTAATATTTGTTGCCTTCGTATATCTTCATATATACATCTACCGTCTTTTCATCGTAAGGTGATACGCTGTCCACTTCGATGACAGCATCGCGATAGCCCAGTTCGTTGTATTTTTCGATGATTTTCTGCTTATCTTCTTCGTAACGTTCATCGATGAATTTCTTGGTACGGAACAAGTTGATGAGCTTACCTTTTTCGTTGGTCTTTTTCATCACGCGCTTTAACTTCTTGTCTGTCAATACCGTATTGCCGTCAATCGTGATTTTGTGGACTTTTACCTTTTCTTTCTTGTCAATGTTTACATCAACATACACCTGCTCCTTGTCATTGGGGGCTTCGCGTTCGATGATGTTGACTTCGGCATTTTTAAACCCTTTCTCATCAAAGTATTTCTTGATGATGATTTTGGCACGGTCTACCATATTGGGCGTAATCTGCATACCTTTCACCATATTGCCGAGCTTGTTTTGCAAGTCTTCACGCTCGCCTTTCTTGATACCATTGAAATGGATGTCGGCGATACGCGGACGCTGGGTCAGTTCGATGCGGATCCAGATTTTATTTCCTTCTATCTTATCTGCCGAAATACGGACATCCGAAAACAATCCGTGGCGCCAATACCGCTTGACGGCATCGGTGATATCATCGCCCGGCACGGTAATGGTCTGCCCAACGGCAAGTCCGGAGATACCGATCAATACATAATCCTCGTAGTTTTTCACTCCCTCCACCTTGATGTCGGCTATTTCATATTTCTTGGGAGTCCCGTTATATAAAATGACTGGTTGGTTCTCTGGTGTCTCCGATTGCTCTGCCGGCTGTGGTGTATCGTGGTGTAAAGAGGCAGAGCCGTCCTCTTCATCTGTCTGACCTTCCTGCACGTTGTTTTCTTGTGCATGTCCGATAGCCGGAAAGCTGAAACATATCAGTACCAATAGAGTAAGAAAAAAACTGTATCGCATCTTTTTTAGGGTTTCAATAATTGTTCACTTGTTTTGCCAAAACGGCGTTCTCTTTGTTGATAATCGTATATTGCTTTGCAAAATTCTTCTGCCTTGAAGTCGGGCCAGTAGGTGTCGCAAAAATAAAGTTCAGAATAAGCACATTGCCATAACAGGTAATTGCTGAGCCTTATTTCGCCTCCTGTACGTATCAGCAGGTCAGGGTCGGGCATAAAACTGGTTGCCAGATACTGGTCAATGGTCTTGTCGGTTATTTCATCGACGGCAAGTTTCTGGCACGCCACTTGTGCCGCTATCTGTTTGACGGCTTCGGTCAGCTCCCATTTCGATGAATAACTGAGAGCCAGTACCAGGCACATGCCTGTATTGACCGATGTGCGTTTGATGCATTGTTGCAGGCGTTCGGCCACATTGACGGGTAACTTGTCCTTTTCGCCGATGATGCGGAAACGGATGTTGTTCTTCATCAGCGTCTCTTCCTCGATGGAATCCATAAGGAGAGCCATCAGGGCAGACACTTCTTCGGCAGGCCGTTTCCAGTTTTCGGTAGAGAAGGTGTAAAGTGTCAGGTATTTCACTCCCAGCCGTGCAGCTTCTTCTGCAATGACATGTACTGTTTCGGCACCTGCCTGATGCCCGAACGAGCGGGCATGACCGCGTTGTTTAGCCCATCGCCCGTTACCGTCCATAATGATGGCAATGTGTGCCGGAATCCGTGATTTGTCTATTAAGTCCTTGTATGATGTCATGATGCTTTACGTTTTTCTACCATTTGGGAAGGAATCCCAGCCGGTTGATTCGTCCTCTGCTCATATATCCGTTGTGCCAGATAATCCAAATAAAGTTGTTCTCATCTACTACACACGAGTAGCTTCCTTCACCCAGTGATTCTCCTTCTTCGTATTTTTGCCTGAATGAGTCTGACTTTGGGAAGCGGACATAGCGTGTCACAGGTTTCCAAGAGAGACCATTGTCGGTCGACTCGAAGAACGTGTTGAACGGGTGCCGGTATTCTTTATGCGGAAGGCTGTTGATGAATCCTCCGAAAGCATATAGCTTCTTGTCGTAATAAATCATTGTTCCGTCGGCGATGTTCGGACAATAGAAAGTATCGGCCTGTGCATAGTCGTAAGCAATCCAATCGTTTTCAGAATTTAGCCGGCTGGCTGCAAATCCGAACTCATTCCCTAGTGCATCGGGATGGAATCCGAATACGACGGCGCGTGTCAGGGTGGAATTATAGGAAACAGGTAATGACGCAAACGAGAAACGTTGGTTTACGTCAGGGAAAATGCTCCCTTCTCCGTCTTCGCTCCACGATGTGCCGTTGTAGGTCACACACCGGTTGTCCTCGGTGTAGGCATACAGGTAAGAAAGTCCGCTTGCCGTAGTGGCATTTGCCAGGAGTTGCTTCAGGCGATATGCTGGTGCAGGAAGGGAGGAAGGCTGGATAACACTACCGGAAAGTTCGTACAAGGTACCGTCGGCAAGGAAATAAACCGTGCCGTTCCATACCATTGCCGAATAAGAGTCGGTTTCTTGCGGAACATTGTCGAGGGCAATCCAGCCGTCTGCCTGTCCGTTGGTACTGACCGTAGTATATTCGATGACAGGTGTATCCCCGTCTTGTCCAAATACGTAGATACATCCGTCTGTGTATACCGCTTTCTGGCGGGTCAGGCTCTGTGATACGAAAGCTTGTTGTGAGGCTTCTTCGTCCCATGTCAACGAATCGGGTTCTTGCTGGTGTACATTGATTTTTATGTGGTAGGTTTTTCCCATCCGTCCGCTGTAGGACATAACCTTGAAAGTCAGTCCTTCGCTAGGAGCTACCGCAAAATTAATGGAGTCGGTATTGGTCCAAAGCGTATCTACAGGTTCGGTACCTAACGAGTCTATTTTGCCATATACTATATAAGGAGAATCGGCATTGATGTTGGTAACGACTCTTGAAATGTCGGTCCCTACCGGAAGCGAGTCTTTATTTTCGATAGTCCGGTTCAGCTGGTCGATGGTGAAAGGATAATTCGACATAGACAACGTATCCATATACAAGGAATCGCTTCCGTCTTGAGCCTGTCCGGTTTTTTGCATCCATAGTGTCCCTACCGAGAAATGGATGATGCTCGTTTCGTTGGTATAGGTTACTTCTATTGTATCATCATTCAGGCAAGATGTCATTGAGAATGTAGCTAAAGCCAGGCTTGCTAATAATATGGATAAAAATCTTATTTTCATTATTAGTATATTCTTTGCATTACAAGTTGCAAAAGTAGAAAGTTTTTTTTCCACTTGGAACTTTTATATCAAGTTTTATATAAAATTATGGATAAACTTTACTTTTTTATCTGCGAATCAGGCAATTTGTCGTACCGGTTGACATAGTGCGCTATCACAGACCGGTCTCTTGGCAGGAAAGAGCATGGGAAACCGCAGGGAATGGACGGTGCCTGTACTCCTTCCCCCAATATGGTGGGGACATGTTCGGCATACGTTTCGTCCCATAATCCTGCATCAAGGAAGGACTGGAGCAACCGGTTCCCGCCTTCCACCAGCAGAGATTGGATTTTATGCTCGTATAAGATACGGGCGATCTGGGGCAGAATGTCTTTGTCAAAGTCGAGAGGAATGAAAGTCAGGTTGGCCTTTCCTGTCTGGGGTGCTGAAGTGAACACCCACGTGGGGGTACTTCCGTCGAACAGGTGCAGGGAAGACGGGAGTGAGAGATGGCGGTCGATTACCAGCCGTAGGGGATGCTTGCCATACCATTCGCGGGTAGTGAGTGAAGGATTGTCGAGCAGGGCAGTGCGTCTTCCCACCAGTATTGCCTGATGTTCGGCACGTAGTTTGTGCACGTATGCCGATGTGAGCGGAGAAGAAAGCCGTACCGCTTTTCCTTCCTGACGTATGGTATCGATGAATCCGTCGGCCGATTGTGCCCATTTCAGGGTAATGTAAGGACGTTTTTGCTGGTTGAATGTCACAAAACGCTTAATCAGGTCCCGGCATTCTTGTTCCAGCACTCCGGTCTTGACTTCGATGCCGGCATCTCTGAGTTTTCGGATACCTCTTCCCGATACCAGCGAGAAGGGGTCAATGCATCCTACTACTACACGGGGAATACCTTTGCGGATAATCAGGTCGGCGCACGGAGGAGTCTTCCCGTAATGGGAACAAGGTTCCAGGCTGACATAAAGGGTAGAATCGTGGAGCAGGCTTTCGTCCTTCACCGAGGCAATGGCATTTACTTCGGCATGACCCTCACCGCAACGGGCATGGTATCCTTCGCCGATAATCTTGCCTTGGTGTACGATGACGGCTCCTACCATCGGATTGGGAGGCGTATTGCATAATCCGTTCTTTGCCAACTGAATGCAGCGGCTTATGTATTTTTCGTCTGTAGTCATAAGCGTATGTTTTTTTCTTTTTGTACCTTTGTGGCATTATGCATCCTTTATATACCTATATTATACAGTCGCTTTCGGGCCTGTATCCAGACTTGGAAGTGAAAGCGTTGGCCAAAGGAATCCTGACCGATGTGTTCGGATTTTCTGCCGTTGATTTGTACGCGGGCAAAGATAGGAATTTTTCAACGAAAGAACGCGAGAAGCTTGAAGATATTCTTTCCCGTTTGAAGCGTTTCGAGCCTTTTCAGTACATTACCGGTGAAACTTTTTTCCTTGGACATCCTTTTTATGTGACGCATGACGTGCTGGTTCCCCGTCCCGAAACCGCCGAGCTGGTGGAATGGATAGCCCGCGATTATGCTTCACAGGAGGGTTTGCGGGTGTTGGACATCGGTACGGGAAGTGGTTGCATCGCGGTGTCGTTGGCACGGTTGTTACCTCGTTCTTCGGTGCTGGCATGGGATGTATCTGAAGCAGCCCTTGCCGTAGCAAGGCGGAACGCTGCACGCAATGGGGTGAATGTGGAGTGCGTCCGGGTGGATGTGCTCTCGCATATAGTTGCGATGCCCGATGCAGATATATGGGTGAGCAATCCTCCTTATATTCGTGAGCAGGAGAAGGCAAGTATGGATAGGAATGTGCTCGACTGGGAACCGGGGCTTGCTTTGTTTGTTCCCGATAACGACCCTTTGTTGTTTTACCGGAAAATAGCAGAACTGGGAAGTAAACATTTGTCTTCCAGTGGCGTTTTATATTATGAAATCAATCAGGCATACGGGCGTGAAACGGTGGAATTACTCCGAAGCATGGGATATCGGAACGTAGAGTTGCGGAAAGACCTTTCGGGCAACGACCGTATGGTAAAAGCGGAAAGACCATGAAGATTTATACTGAAAGCGAATTGAAGAATAAGGCTGAGGCTTATTGTGTGCGGACCGAGCGTTGTCCGGAAGAAGTGGCGCAGAAGCTGGAGCAATGGGGAGCTACTGAAGAAGAAAATGCCCGCATCCTTGCTATGCTTCAACAAGACCGTTTCATTGATACATGCCGCTATTGCAAAGCTTTCGTGCGCGATAAATATCGCTTCGCACGCTGGGGGAGAAACAAGATAATCCAGGCATTGCGGATGAAACACTTGCCTTCCGATGATATATCGGCGGGGCTTGAAGAGATAGACGATGAGGAATATAGCCGCATCTTGCGCGAAGTGCTTGCCCAAAAGCGGAAGTCGGTAACAGGAAAGACCGAGTACGAACGAGCCATGAAGTTGCTTCGCTATGCCGTGACAAAAGGGTATACGGTAGACGAAATCAAGCGTTACGTCCATCAGGTGTCAGAAGATGAGTTTATGGACTGACTTGCGCGATTTCTTTTTCCCTCGTCTTTGTGTGGCGTGCGGGAACCGTCTGTTGTCAGGCGAGGAAGGAGTGTGCCTTCGTTGTGCATCTTCGCTGCCTTATACTCATTTATATAATAAGGTAGGAAATGAGATGGAGCAATGTTTTTGGGGACGATTCCCGATAGAACGTGCATCTTCGCTTTTCTATTATGCCAAGGGAGGAACGGTGGCACGTATTTTGTATGCGATGAAATATGATGGCCAGCGAAAACTTTGTGTAAAGATGGGCGAGTGGATAGGGAGTGAGTTGTTGCCTACAGGTTTTTTCGACGGGATTGATTGCTTGCTTCCTGTGCCTTTGTTCCGCACCCGTGAAAGAAAGAGGGGATACAATCAGAGTGAGCTTCTGGCGCGCGGCATAGCCGAAAAGACAGGCTTGCCTGTATGCCGGAATGCCATTTACCGTCTTCGGAATAATGCCACTCAGACCCATAAGAGCGGTTATGCCCGCTGGCTGAATGTGCAGGAGTTGTTTTGTGCTACTGCAGATGCAGCATCTTTGGCAGGGAAACATATCCTGCTGGTCGATGATGTACTTACTACCGGAGCTACGCTGGTGGCGTGTGCTGATGCCTTGTCGGCCATCGGAGACATTCGTATCAGTATTGTCACTTTGGCGTGGACAAAATGAAAGTTTACTAACTTTTTATTAAAAAAATCCCTATATATTTCATATTCACGTATGTTTTGCATATTTTTGCATCGTTATTTATCAGATAAATAAAGTTATGAAAGCTTTGGAAAGATTATTTGCAGAAAAATTGTTGAAGGTAAAAGCTGTAAAGATTCAGCCTGCGAACCCTTTCACATGGGCATCGGGTTGGAAATCCCCTATTTATTGTGACAACCGCAAGACATTGTCTTATCCTGCCTTGCGCAATTTTGTCAAGTTGGAGTTGTGCCGTATCATTATGGAACGGTTTGGAGAAGTGGATGCAATAGCGGGTGTAGCTACAGGAGCCATTCCCCAAGGCGCATTGGTGGCAGAGGAACTGAACCTCCCGTTCGTCTATGTACGTTCGAGCCCCAAAGACCACGGTCTGGAAAACCTGATTGAGGGCGAGCTTCGTCCGGGTATGAAGGTCGTAGTGGTAGAAGACTTGATATCTACAGGCGGAAGCAGCCTGAAAGCCGTAAACGCTATCCGCCAGAACGGATGCAACGTCATCGGCATGGTGGCTTCGTTCACATACGGATTCGATGTTTCTGTAGAAGCATTCAAAGAGGCAAAAGTGGAATTGGTTACCTTGACCAATTACAATGCGGTATTGGATGCAGCCTTGAAGACCAATTACATCGACGAGCAGGATATTCCTATCCTTCAGGCATGGAGAAAAGACCCGGCACATTGGACGGGAAAATAAATAAAGCATGAAAATTATTTACGACTTTACGATTTACTATTTACTATAATAGTCAGTCAGAAACAGAATGCGAAAATATAGTCTGTTTTTAGTAGAGACGTCACATTGTGGCGTCTCTACTGCATGCGGTATTTTTCGCAAACCGATTTTGTTCTGCTATAATTCATCGAAATAGTAAATCGTAAATAATATTCTGTGTTCAATTAGATACAATGTATGGTACAATTTGAAAGCAGTGTGAAACATGTTCCGTATACACAGGAACGGGTCTATACAAAACTGGCTGACTTAAACAATCTTGCCTCGGTGCGTGAGAAGCTGGGCGAACTGAAAGAAAAATTCCCCGGAAAGGTGGAAGACTTGGTTTTCGACCAGGATTCGCTGACCTTGAAAGTGCAAGGCATCAGCCTTACGCTCCGTATCGTGGAACGCGAGCCGATGAAGTGCATCAAGTTTGAAGGCGACAAGACACCTATCCCGATGAACTTGTGGATACAAATCCTTCCGGAAGGCGAAGCGGAAGCCAAGATGAAGGTGACTATCCGTGCCGAAGTGAACGCCTTTATGAAAGCCATGGTGTCGAAGCCTTTGCAAGAAGGGGTAGAAAAACTGGCAGATATGCTTGCGATGATTCCTTATTGAGTTTGTAAGTTCTTGAGTTTTTAAGTTTGGAGTGTTTTGTGTATGTTTCAACTCAGGAACTTAAAAGCTCAAGAACTCAAAAAACTTACAAACTCAAGAACTCAAAAACTTAATAACGTATGGGACAAAAACTTTGGGAAAAGAATGTACAGGTAAATGCGGAAATCGACCGCTTTACCGTAGGACGCGACCGTGAACTGGACCTTTATCTGGCAAAGCACGATGTGTTGGGCTCAATGGCGCATATCACGATGCTCGAAAGCATCGGCCTGCTGAAGCCCGACGAACTGAAGGTCCTGTTGGAAGAGTTAAAGCAAATCTATGCAACCGCAGAGAAAGGTGAGTTTGTGATTGAAGACGGCATCGAGGACGTACATTCGCAGGTGGAGCTTATGCTTACCCGTAAGCTGGGCGATGTAGGCAAGAAGATACATAGCGGGCGTTCGCGGAACGACCAGGTATTGGTCGACCTGAAACTCTTCACCCGTGAGCAACTGAAGCAGGTAGCTGAGGCGGTCGAGACGCTCTTCCGCGTTCTGATTGTGCAAAGCAACCGCTACAAAGACATTCTGATGCCGGGCTATACCCATTTGCAAATCGCCATGCCTTCTTCTTTCGGACTTTGGTTTGGCGCATATGCCGAAAGCCTGGTCGATGATATGCTGTTCCTGCAAGCCGCTTATAAGATGTGCAACCGCAATCCGCTCGGATCTGCCGCCGGATACGGCTCTTCGTTCCCCTTGGACCGTGAGATGACCACCCGCCTGCTGGGTTTCGACTCAATGAATTACAACGTGGTTTATGCGCAGATGGGACGTGGTAAGATGGAGCGCAACGTTGCCTTTGCCTTGGCAAGCATTGCCGGAACCGTATCGAAGATGGCATTCGATGCCTGTATGTTCAGTTGCCAGAACTTTGGTTTCGTCAAGCTTCCCGACGAATGCACCACGGGTTCCAGCATCATGCCGCACAAGAAGAACCCCGATGTGTTCGAACTGACCCGTGCCAAATGCAATAAAATCCAGTCTTTGCCCCAGCAGATTATGATGATTATGAACAACCTGCCTTCGGGCTATTTCCGCGACTTGCAGATTATCAAGGAAGTCTTCCTCCCCGCATTCGAGGAACTCTTGGACTGCTTGCGGATGTCGGCATACATCATGGAGCGTATCAAGGTGAACGAACACATCCTGGATGACGATAAATACCTGTATATGTTCAGCGTAGAAGAGGTCAACCGTCTGGCAGCGAAGGGCATGCCTTTCCGTGATGCCTATAAGAAGGTAGGCTTGGACATCGAAGCCGGCAAGTTCACTCATGCCAAGGAGGTGCATCACACCCACGCCGGAAGCATCGGGAACTTATGCAACGATAAAATCGAAGCCCTGATGGCCCAGGTTATGGATGGCTTCGATTTCGAGCGTGTCGCCCAAGCCGAGAAAGCCTTATTGGGGCGTTGAGTCTGTTCTTTTCACCACAGATTGCACAGATTAATAAAGGTGAATTACGCCCCTACTGTTTATCGCGTACAAATGACAACTGAAAATCCCTGTGTCCTCCTTTAGATTTGCATTGGTAAAAGGGCAAAGAAAAAAGTTACCTTTGCCGTAAAAAAGGTTAACCAAGAAAAGGAGGTGACCTATTGTGTCCTATAGGCG
>NZ_NFJG01000096.1:0-18078 GCF_002159755.1 Bacteroides sp. An269 | reverse complement strand
CTGGAAGTTAGATGCCAATACCTTTTTGCGCCGGTTTCAGAAGTAAGACTATTGGCCTGTAACTCCTGAACGAAGTGATAACTCCTGTGAAACATAACTACGTTTAACTCCTGATTCGCATTTTTCATTTAAAAGGCAATATGGAAGACTTGAACAAGAAAGAAGGTTTCAGCCGTCGCGGTTTTCTGAAGACGGCGGCTGCCGTGGGCGCAGCTCTGGCTGTCTCCCCGGCATTGGGCAAAGTACAGGCTGCCACCCACGTGGCTGCCGGAAGCAAGGGAGCATTTGCCGGTGATGCAAAAGCCGCAACCATTACCGCCCACCGCACGCTTGGTACAGGCAAAGCGGCTTTCGAGGTGTCGGCATTGGGATTCGGCGTGATGGGCATGACCTACAACCGCAGTTATCATCCCGACAAAAAGCAGTGCATCCGCCTGCTGCACGAGGCGATGGACCGTGGCGTGACGCTATTTGACACCGCCATCATCTACGGTCCGCTGAACAATGAGGAACTGGCAGGCGAAGCATTGGGAGAGTTTCGGGGTAAGGTAAACGTAACGACCAAGTTCGGTCATGAAGTTATCGACGGCAAAGCCACCGGACGACAGGACAGCCGTCCCGCCACCATCCGACGCTACTGCGAGGAATCGTTGAAACGCCTGCGCACCGATGTCATCCCGATGTTCTACCAACACCGCTTCGACCGCAACACACCGGTGGAGGACGTGGCAGGGACTATCGCCGATTTGATAAAGGAAGGCAAGGTCTTGCATTGGGGCATGTGCGAGGTAAGCGCGGGAACTATCCGCAAGGCGCACGCCGTCTATCCGCTGACCGCCATCCAAAGCGAGTACCACCTGATGCACCGCGATGTGGAAAAGAACGGCGTGCTGGACGTTTGCCGTGAACTGGGTATCGGCTTCGTGCCTTACAGTCCGATGAACCGGGGCTTCCTCGGCGGCGACTTAAATGAATATACCGAGTTCGACCCGCACAACGACAACCGCACCACGCTGCCCCACTTTACACCGGAAGCCATGCGTACCAATTATCGCATCGTGAATGTGCTGCAACGCTTCGGACGCGAACGGGGCATGACCGCCGCCCAGCTTGCCCTTGGCTGGCTTTTGCAGAAAGAACCGTGGATAGTACCCATTCCCGGCACCACGAAGCTCTCGCACCTCGAAGAGAACTTGCGCACGCTGGACTTCACCCTCTCTGCCGAAGAGTGGAAACAGTTGGAAGATGCCGTTGCAGCCATTCCCGTAACGGGCGACCGCTACAATGCCGAACAACAGAAACAAGTGGGATTCTGAAATTAAAAATCCCTTGCTAGCCGTTCCGCTTGCAGGGGATCTTCAGAACTTCTTATACCATGCGCGGTATGGATTGGTGCATTTTGTTGATGTCACAATTCCTGTATGCTGTCTCCGTTCCGTTCAGCCTACATTACTAAACGGTACATTATCATACGCAGATTAGTTAAAAGGTTGTTGTTATTATCTTCTTGCGCAGATAGCTTCGTCTGGTGTAAGATTATTAATCTTGCAGCCTGAAGATTAATAATCTTACAGCGGATAAGCCTATATGCGTTTGCCGACGCACCTATATCCGAATTTAATGAGCGGAAAAAGAAACGCACTTTCCGTATAAATATCTTGTGCAAAGGCTGTAAAACTCAGCCACGGCAGGCATGAGATGGGACAAAAATTAGCTGTTTGTTCAGGACGTGCTTTAATGACTCCTGTCACATTGCGGTATTTTTCCATATCTTCCACAACGGTGTGGTAGAACGTATCGAAATCATCATAATATTCGCTCCAGATATCTGTAAATGTCCTGGTTTCCGGGTGAAACAAGGTGTAACATGGAACAACCTCTTCCCAATACCCCAACTCTCCATTTACGTTGAAACTCATACGAAATTCTTTGTTCTGATTGACAGCTTTCATAATGACATAAAGCATCGTAGGAAAGAACCTGATTCCTCTTCTTTTCTGTTCGCTTACAAGGTGGGTAATGTCAATGTTAGCATTGAGGTTGTATTTACATTTGATTTGGGAATAGTAGTAATCAAAGTAAATAGTTCGTTCCCACGTAGATTTGTCTATGATATGAAATGATGCGCTAATATTATTTTTGTTTACGAAGATAGCAAAAATCGGAAAGCAGAGCAAGGAAAAACAGTGATTTCCCTGCTTTGACCCTCACAACAAAACACTTTGAGCCGAAGGGCAAAAACGATGTTACACATTCGCACTATCTTTGTAGAAAACAATGACACCCAGCCTGTGGATACGTTCGTCACAGACTGACAATTGCCATACTATGCTAACAGAGTGGCTGAAAGAGATTAATAATGGCTCAACAGATAATAATCATTTGAAATAAAAACATTACGTTATGAACAAGATTTTATTATCCATCGCGGCAGTACTTGCCATCTGCTTTACCGCCTGCGCCCAAAAGAAAGACAAACCTAATGTAAGCAACACATCATCCAAGACGTTGGTCGCTTATTTTTCAGCAACCGGAACCACTGCCCAAGTCGCTCGTAACATTGCAGACATTACCGGAGGAGAACTGTTCGAAATTGCACCTCAGAGCCCTTATACTGAGGCTGACCTCGACTGGAACGACCGCCAGTCACGTAGTTCAGTAGAGATGGACGATGCCCAATCCCGTCCGACACTTAAAGCAACGAAAACGGACATTGCCGGATATGATGTCGTTTTTATCGGCTATCCTATCTGGTGGAACCTTGCTCCAAGAATCATCAACACATTCATTGAAAGTCATGACCTGAAAGGCAAAACCCTCATTCCGTTCGCCACTTCCGGTGGAAGCAGTATCAGTAACAGTGTTTCCGAATTGAAAAAATCCTATCCAAGCCTGAACTGGAAAGAAGGAAAGTTGCTGAACGGAATGAACAACGATGCCATACAAAATTGGATAACCAACCTTAACAATCAATAAAGACCGGCAATAACGCTTGAAACGATACTGTTTCTTCACATTCTTCCCTCATCAGAGTAACTATAATAAGAACCGTCTGTCACAATCAAGTGGTCAAGCAAACGTATGTTCATCAGCGCAGAAGCTTGCTTTACCGATTGAGTCAGACGGTCATCGTCAGGACTAGGAGAAATATTGCCGGAAGGATGATTGTGACAAAGCACCAATGATACCGCACGTTTCAATAAAGCCTCCCGCAAAATACAACGCACATCTACCTGAGTGGAAGCCAGTCCACCCTGACTGATACGGACACGATCTATAATTTTCGAAGACTGGTTAAGCAGCAATATCCAACATTCCTCAATTGGCAAGTCACACATCAACGGGTAAAAAAGCTCATAAATATCACGGGACGTACGAATTTGCTTCCGCTCTTTAGGCTCCTCTTCCATGCGTCGCTTTCCCAATTCTGAAGCAGCAAGAATCGTCACGGCTTTTGCCAGGCCAATACCTTTAAAATGGCATAAATCCTCAATATTAGCTCTCCCTAATTCACTCAGGCTGTTGTGATAGCAGTCAAGCACTTTCCGCATCAGTCCCACAGCCGAATCTTCCTGACTGCCAGAGCCTATCAGAATAGCAAGCAGCTCAGCATTGCTTAATGCTGCTGAACCTTGCTGTATCATCCGTTCACGTGGACGGTCTTCTTCTGCCCACTGATTAATAGTCAATTTGTTTTCCATTATTGGTAAAAATTCTTCTCGAAAGCTGCGAACTCCCCTTGCCGGCATACACAACGTTTCCACCATGCACAAAGGAATCCCAAACCATATCCTGTTAATTGGATAAACGCAGCAACAACAGAAAGTATACCAATCCGGACACTTTTATTTTGCACCGAAGCATCAATAAAAATAATCAAAGAAAATACCAGCAACAATGACAAGCTCCAAATACAGAACGGAGCAACCAGCAGAAGAGCAATCACCCCCAAAACAAATACAGCCGGTAACCCGTGTACCAACTTCAGCGATTCTGGATACTTCTTATAAAGATTAATACGTGCAATCCCCGAATTGTATACTTGCTTGAAAAATTTATGCCAGTCCGTACGGCGCTTATGCCACACCCAGGCTTCAGGAAAAAGCCGGCAATGATAGCCATTTTGGAAAATCCGGATGCTGAAGTCAATATCTTCACCAAAACGCATCTTCGAAAATCCTCCCAATGCCTGATAAACCTCTCTCCGTACTCCCATATTAAAACTACGGGGATAGAACTTATCCATTTTCCTCGTACCTCCCCGAATACCTCCAGTTGTAAAAAAAGAAGTCATGGCATAATTAATAGCCTTTTGGATGGAAGAAAACGAATCATTCGCACGGTCCGGTCCCCCAAAAGCATCAGCAGGGTTTCTTTGCAGTTCAGCCTCTATCGCATCAAGATAACCTGGAGGCAACACACAATCAGAGTCCAATATAATCAGGTATTCGCCATGACTGCGCTCCGCTCCATAATTCCGCGTTTGTCCAGGACCTGAATTAGATTTTACAAAATAATGTATATTTAATAATTCTGCGTACCTGTCTACCACAGACTCACAGGAATTTGAAGACCCGTCTTCTACCACGAGCACTTCAAATTCCGTATAATGTTGTTTTGTCAAACTATCTAACAATTCATCCACTTCATCCGGACGATTGTAGACAGGAATAATCAACGAATATTTCATCCTTTTTTCAGTTTAGCACGTACTACTTCAAATACAGCCGGCAACAAAGAAATAAAGATAATAGCCACAAGCAGCAATTTCAAGTTTTCTTGTACAAAAGGAAGATCTCCAAAGAAATGTCCCGCATAGGCAAACAAGGCAACCCACAAAGCGGCACCAATCAGGTTATAACACATAAAATAATAATAATGCATCTTACCCATACCAGCTACAAACGGAGCAAAAGTGCGGACAATAGGGACAAAACGGGCTATAATAATGGTCTTGCCTCCATACTTCTTAAAAAAATCATGGGTCTTATTCAAATAACTTTGCTTGAATATTTTCGAATTAGGATTACTAAATAACTTCTGCCCTAGAAAATGCCCAATCATATAATTGCACGAATCCCCCAATACTGCTGCCAGAAAAACGACAAGTACCAATGTATGTATTTCCAACGGCATATCCGGTAAAGCGGTAATGGCACCTGCAACAAACAACAGAGAATCGCCAGGCAAAAATGGAGTAACTACCAAACCTGTTTCACAAAAAATGACAAGAAACAAAATAGCATATGTCCAAGTATGATAATTCTGCACAATATCAATCATATACCTGTCGATATGCAAAACAAAATCAATAATAAAATCCATTATACGTAATTAATTAAACAAACTTATAAATCAAAAACAAAAGGACACTGCACAGAAACAAGCATATCGCATGACCCTCCTGCAGTGTCCTTAACGTTGAAATCTTTAATCTATATATTTAAATACTAAGGCTTGAGACCTTCCATTGCCTGTTTAGCTGTAGGATTCTCCGGATCTATCGCAAGAATCTTTTCCCAATAAACCTTAGATTGTTCATATTCCTCTTTCAAGAAATAATAATACCCCAAGTAACTTTCACATTCGATAAGCACATTCTTTGATGCTTTCGGATTCTGCTCCAAAATTGCAAGTGCCTTTTCGTAATAAGGTTTTGCCAATCCCATTGTAGTTTCAGGATCAAGCATAGCATTTGTACGCGCACGCCAAAAATTACCCAAATAATTATCAGGCACCCGTTCAGCAACCTGGGCAAAAATAGTATCAGCTTCCATCAAATACGCTTTACGCTGGATAGTATCTACAGCGGCTACAGACTGATTGGTTGTAGAATCACCCGGAGTCGGTGTCATCGCACCCGCAGCCATATAATACAAACGGCCAAACATGAACAAGTCTGTCACTTCAGCCTTATCCTTCATACCGTCTAAATACAACTGATAAAAACGGATGGCCTCCGGATAATTTTGCGCTTTCTGTTGTGCTTCTGAAGCTTCTTTAGCTATTTCAGGATGTTCACTCTTTTCATCTGCTTTCATGGCCTTATCAAATTCGACCATAGCCTTATCTACTTCATTATTGGCTGCGTACAGACGTCCCCGATACAAATAATCCATATATACATAATCCGGATTGTTCGGGTCAGCAAAGAATACATCTGAAGCCTGAATACCCTCTGTATATGCCTTCGTTTCATACAAGTCATACATTTTCAAGCGCTTCAACAAATGATTGTCTGCTTCCATAGCCAAACCTTTATTGACCATTTCTAATGACTGTGCATAATCTTTATTTAAATAAAGCAACATCGAATAACGTGAATAATCCTGCACATCCGGATTTCCTTTTTGCATATATTCATCAAAGACCTGTTTAGCTTTACCATAACTACCCATCTGATAATAAGCATTTGCCAATTCTCGGTCAACACGAATTTCTGTCGGATGTTTTTCTTTCAGCTTCAGCAACATATTTACTGACAACTGAGGATTTACACCAATATATGCATTTGCATATTTATAATATGCTTCAAAGCAATCTTCATCAAACAAGATAGCTTGTTCATAATAACCGCAAGCTGTACCCACATCTTTCACAGACAGAGCAATATCTCCCTGCAGAACATAACTCTCTCCATTTTTCGAATCCGCTTTTCTTGCACGTTCTGCATATTCTTTCGCTGCATC
Source organism: Bacteroides sp. An269 (assembly GCF_002159755.1). Taxonomy (NCBI): domain Bacteria; kingdom Pseudomonadati; phylum Bacteroidota; class Bacteroidia; order Bacteroidales; family Bacteroidaceae; genus Bacteroides; species Bacteroides sp. An269. The sequence goes on along the minus strand of NZ_NFJG01000096.1, from coordinate 11,389 downwards.
CATTTTACCATTGTCTAAATATGCTTTACCAATGGCAACCAACAAAGATACATTCTTTTTATTTTTACCTTTCAGAAGTTCATCGAAAGCATCTTCAGCAGCATCTGGATTATCTTTAATCATTGCAGCAATCTTGTCAATCTGCTTTGTCATATCGGGAGTCAAAGGCTCCTGAGCATACAGAGAAGCAGACAACAAAAAGCTCAAACAAAATGCACTCAAAACTCTAGTTTTCATAATCATATATTAATTCCTTATTAAAACTCATCTTTCACATTCACTAAACGAACAGGCTGCGTTGCCGGCACAATACCCGACTTCAGGATAATTCTTTGTCCTTTGTCACTTGTAAGGAAAGTCATCAAACCGGTTGGCAAAGCACTACGTGGATCGTTTATTAAAATAAAGACATCATGAACCAATGGATATTCTCTCAAAGCAAGATAAGCCTGATAGGGCTTATAACTGTTTCCTACCGTCGCATGTCCTGAATTGCTGACAGACATCACCTTTACACTTTCATTAAACGTAAGGTGAGTAGAATCTGCTGCATTACCTACCCAGTTAGCTCCGATAACTCCCAACGCATTAGGAGTCTTAGATACATACTCGATAACTTCCTCATTCGATTTCAATGCTGTCAAATTTGAAGCCAACGGCTCACCTTTACAGATTGAATCAATAGCATAATGTATAGTTCCCGAATTAGGATTATCAAACACTACATTCAAATCACCTAAACGAGAGGTCGGATATAACTCTTTCCACGATTTTACTTTACCAGTCAAAATTTGACGGAACTGCCCTACTGTTATCAACGAATCTTCATTCTCCAGATTCGTAATCAGAGCAATGCCACTCACTGCCATTCGAATGGACTCTGGAAAGAATTTGCGCGTATGAAAAGAAGCCAGTTCTTTATCACTCAAGCGCCGGTTTGCAATCGCCAGCCGCACACTATCTTGCAAAAGCAAATTAATGGCTTCCACCTCACTACAATAAATAGGAGTTACTTCAGCCTCTGGAGTCAATGCCAGATACACTTGCAATTCTTCTTCCATAATCGGCCGCAGCGATTCATCTACTGCAATCTTTATGGAACCCGAATACAAAGTCTGACCATCGCCCGCCTGCTTCTGACTACAAGAAACCAACGCCAAAAGTAAACAAACACAACCTAAAAGACTTCCTTTCATACACGCTTCCTTAAAATATTACTGCAATCTAAATACAATCGGACAAGTGTAATATACCGGTACATTACGTCCATTCTGCTTACCCGGAATCCACTTCGGCAAAGATTGTACTACACGTACAGCTTCTTTGTCACAATAGGGATCCAAAGAACGCAAAACCTGCACATCTTCCACATTACCTTCTGCAGTCACGACAAATCGCAAAATAACACGTCCCTGAATACCGTTTTCCTGAGCAATAGCCGGATAACGCAAATTCTTCGAAATGTATTTCATCAATTCAGCCGGACCACCGGGGAACTGCGGCATCTGTTCTACCATCGTGTAAGGTTCTTCTTTCTCTTCAGGAGCTTGTGTAATCACTTCTTGCAAATCAGCGATATCAGCACCTTCCAATTCGTTGTTACCCTTCACATCGGCAATAGAAATCTGCACCTTTGATTCGGTCAACTCGTCCTGACTCTTCAATTCATCTTCGTCTGCTACTTCTTCATCTTTCTTAATGACCGGAGCAGTAAATTTGATGGTACTCTTCAACTGAGGAGGAGGAGCGATCTGTTCTACCGGTTTTACCAACTCTTCTTGCTTAACTTCAGGTTCTTCCAATTGTGAAAGCTGTGTTACTTCCAACATTTCCTCTTCCTTTTCCGGAATAGCCATCTGTATCAGTCGAGGAAGGTAGAAACCTACAGCAGCAACGACAATTACAATAATGATAGCAGCCAACTGACGTCTACCAAAATCACGGCGCATTTTATACGCACCGTAAGCTTTATTTTTATCTTTGAAAATGAGCTCACACCATTCCAAAGAAATCAAATCTATTTTTGCCATATTCTTTTCTTTTTAAGGTGTTACACATTTCAACTAGCTGCTGCATCTCTGGTCAGCTGACCCTTGGAATTATAATTGTCGATCAGGAACTGATCTCCTTCCGTAATGTCAACAATCACATATTTACCGATACTGCAAATCTGCATTTCATCCAACGCGTCAATCAGGTTCTTGTAAGTAGATTTATCGGTTGCCTTAATAATCACAGTCGGTGTATTTTTGGCAGCCTTTACTTCCGATACCTGCTTTTTGTACTCGTCTTCCGTAATTTCCAGATTAGCCTTCTTCTGCTTCAACTCTTCTACTTTCTTCACGGCTTCGTAGTTCTTGCGGAGCAATACTTTACGGATACCATTGGCAGTATAATCAGTTTCTTTCAAAGAAGTATAATCCTCGTAATTAGGTTCGCCTTCATAATAATAGAGCTTATTATCTGCATCCAACAGCATTGTAAGAGCTTGCGAAGCCTTTACTTTATTCTGCTGGTCTTCAGTAATATTCTCATCATTGGTCGGCATACTAATTTCCATCGTCTGAGGTTTGCTCAACGAGGTACAGAGCATAAAGAAAGTAATCAAAAGCATGTTCATATCCACCATCGGCGTGAAGTCGACGCGAACAGCCATTTTTTTCTGCTTTGATCCTTTACCTTTTTTGCCTCCACCATTATCTTGTATTTCAGCCATATTTAAAATTCTCCTTTTTTATTCGTCAGACACTTGTTTCAATGAAGTAATCAGATTGTATCTGTTTTCCTTCAAATCTTGAAGAGAACTCATCACGTTCTTAATGACAGAATAAGGAGTACTTTGGTCGGCCTTGATAGCAATACGCAAGTCGCGGTTTGTTGCACGTGCATTACGTATCCAAGCCTTAAATTGGTTGTCCACACTGTCACAAGGAATTCCGTAATCCTTCAATATCTTGTCCTGCTCTTCGCCTGGAAGTGCGAGGAACTGCTTCATATTCTTCATTGGAACGCCGAACGTTTGGAATACCGAGAACTTTTTCACTTCTTCCGGAGTGAAACTCAGACCATATTCTTTTCCTACGGCTTCCAATGTAGCTGCCATATCCTGCTGTTTGTCAAGACTCATAAAAATCTTGCCACTCGGTTCGACAAGAATCTGCAGAATGTTCGTTTCCGGAATCTTGATTTCGGAAACCGAACCCGGAGTAACGACCTGTACCGGCTCTTTCTTAATGAAGTTACCTGTCAACATAAAGAAAGTAAGCAGCAACACGGTCACGTCACTCATGGCAGTCATGTCGATAAACATGGACTTCTTTTTTATTTGAACTTTACCCATAATTAACTATTTATTAAAAATTAGTTATAACGTTTTCCGTCTTACACAAAAGACCAATAAGTGTCTCTTGTTTATTTATGGGTAGCGTTGAATGTCTGTACGATAGAGAAGCCTACTTCGTCAAGGCTGTAAGTCAGTTTATCAATCTTGTTAGTAAAGTAGTTGTAAGAAATAACTGCCAACGCACCAGTCAAGATACCGAATGCAGTGTTGATCAAGGCTTCAGAAATACCGGTTGACAACGCAACTGAGTCAGTACCACCACCAGCAGACAGAGCGGCAAATGAACGGATCATACCGATAACGGTACCGAGCAATCCCATCAATGTACCCAATGTAGTAATCGTACCGATAATCGGCAAGTTCTGCTGCAACATCGGCATTTCCAATGCAGTAGCTTCTTCCAATGATTTTTGGATAGCCAACACCTTCTGGTCTTTATCCAATTCAGCATTTTGTTCCATCTCACGATAAGTCTGCAAAGTTGCACCTACTACATTTGCTACAGAACCGCGTTGCTTGTCGCACAATGCCTGAGCAGCTTCCATATCATTCTTTGCCAGAGCATCTTTAATCTGAGCAACGAATTTAACCAATTTACCACGGCCAAAAGCAGCACGGATAGTGAAATAACGCTCAACGCTCAATGCCAACACAGTCAACAATAAAGTCTGGATAACCGGTACGACAACACCACCTTTGTAGATAGTACCCAACATGTTACCCGGCAGCGGGTGGTTGTTCGGGTCATCGTTCATGAAGTTAGACGGATCGCCCAACACGAACTTGTAAATACACAATGCAACAATAAAGCATGCGATAATAACTAAACCAGCAGCTTCAATTCCCTTAAATCCTTGTTTTTGTTTTTTAGTAGTTTCCATAAAATTACTCTTTTAATATTAATTAGAAATTTAATTGAATGTCGGTCTTCTTACTGGGACAACACACTTGCACCGTCTTCTTAGTTTACGTTAACAAAGATATCAGGCAGGCTTATTGCCCCAAATGTTTTTTACAGCTACAAAGAAAAAAGAAATTCATGACATATCAAAATCAAATGCCGTTATTTTGGCTTAAATTTTAAATTTTATTTGAATATCCCCCTCTTTTACTACATTCTCGCTAAAAATCGCCTCATATTTTGCCATAAAATACGACTAAACGACTTTTCAATCTTGAAAATATACCCGTTTTACGCGATTCGAAACATTGGTCAAAATCTCGTAAGGTATCGTATCAAGAGCATTCGACAACACCGTCACGGGCAGGTCATCTCCAAAGACAACCACCTTATCCCCTTCCTTACAGTCTATACCTGTCACATCAATCATACACACATCCATGCAGATATTGCCTATATACGGGGCTTTCTGTCCATTCACCAAACAGTAGGCATTACCGTTCCCCAAATGCCGATTCAATCCATCAGCATATCCTATAGGAACAGTGGCAATGCGTGAGTCACGGTGCAACACTCCCTTCCGGCTATAGCCAATAGTTTCATCTGCTGATACATTATGAATTTGCAAAATTGTAGTTTTCAGCGTACTTACGTTATGCAAGACACGATTGGTATAAGGATCAATCCCATACAATCCTATACCCAACCGTACCATATCAAATTGTGCTCCCGGATAGCGTTCGATACCCGCCGTATTACAAATATGACGTAAAATCTTATGCGTAAATCCGGCCTGCAATTCGGCCGAAGCGGCTTCAAACGTTTCAATCTGCTTTCGTGTAAAAGCATCGAAACGAGAAGAATCACTTCCCACCAGATGTGAAAAGGCCGAACGTGGTATTACTGCCGACTGACGATTCAAACGTTCAACCAACGGTTTCATATCGTTATACGGATCGAACCCTAAGCGGTGCATGCCCGTATCAATTTTAATATGGATAGGGAAATTAGACACTCCTTCCCGCTCAGCAGCTTTAATCAGATCTTCCAAAATGCGAAAGCCATAAATATTCGGTTCAAGGCGATAGGCAAACATTGTCTTAAATGCCGTCACTTCAGGATTCATGATTATGATAGGGCAAGTAATGCCTGCCTTCCGCAAATCAGCTCCTTCATCTGCCACAGCCACAGCCAGGTAATCAACCCGGTGTTCTTCCAAAGTCTTTGCCACTTCAAACGGACCAGCCCCGTATGCCGATGCCTTGACCATACACATCAATTTGGTCTCAGGTTTCAGTTTATTGCGGTAATAATTCAAATTATCGACCAAAGCATTTAGGTTTATTTCCAGAATTGTTTCGTGTACTTTCAACTCCAACAAATCCGTCACCTCATCAAAATGAAAAGCTCGTGCCCCCTTCACCAGGACGACATCGCCCCGTAACGAAGCAAGCACACCGGAAGCTATCAGTTCTTTCGTTGTCTGGAAAAATTGTTTATCCTTCACTTCGAAACGAGCCGAAGCAGCCGAAATCTCTTCGCCCACTCCTATTAACCGGTCTACTCCTCTACTATGAACCAAGTCTGCGACTTGGCGATAAAGCAATTTTCCCGGCTGCCCAGTCTCCAGAATGTCCGACAGAATCAACGTACGACGGCGCATTTTACCTTCAGACCGCCTTGCCATAAAATCAAGTGCTATGTCTAACGAAGCAAAATCTGAATTATAACTATCATTTATCAACACACAGCCGTTTTTACCCTCTTTCACTTCCAGCCGCATAGCTACCGGTTCCAGACAAGCCATCCGTTCGGCTATTGTCTCAGGCGAGACCATCAGATATAAAGCTACCGCCAGGCAATTCAGTGAATTTTCAATGGAAGCATCATCAATATACGGAATACGGTATTCTTTAAAAAATCCCAAATACCTATATTTCACAGTCGTACCCGTAGCATCTTTTTCTATTTTCTCGACAAAAAGAGGGCGTTCCACATCTTTCATTGACCAGGCAATTTCACGCGCTGCGAACAACGATTTCGCCACACAACTGCTTATCAGTTCATTATCGCCATTATAAATAATTACATCACAATCCTTAAACAAGAGCAATTTCTCCATACATTTCTCCTGCAAAGAAGTAAAATTCTCCTGGTGAGCACCACCTATATTAGTCAACACACCGATAGTGGGACGGATAATAGGCTCTAAGGCTTCCATTTCCCCCATTTCAGAAATACCTGCTTCGAAAATACCCAGTTCCGTATGTGAATCCATCATCCAAACCGACAAAGGAACACCGATCTGAGAATTATAACTGCGCGGCGAACGTGTAATTCTCCGTTCCGGGCTTAGCAACTGGTAAAGCCATTCCTTTACCACCGTTTTCCCATTACTTCCCGTAATTCCCACAACAGGGACATCGAATTGTTCACGATGCTTAGCAGCCAAGCGCTGTAAAGCTTTCAGCACATTACTCACGACCAGAAAGTTTATATCTTTACAGCCCTGCATCTTTTTCGGAATTTCAGTAACTACAAAATTATATACACCCCGTGCATACAATTCTTCAATATACTTATGGCCGTCATTGCGTTTAGTCTTCAGCGCAAAAAACAATGTTTCTTCCGGAAAACATAACGAACGACTATCAGTCAGTATCCAATCAACCTGTGCCGGACGGTCTCCGACACGATTTGCTCCTATTACGGAAACTATTTCTTCAATCGAGCTTGACATAGATTAATTTCATTTTGGACATCTAAGTACGCGAATTTTTCTTTTAGCGCTTCTATGTTTAACAGTATTTGACTTAAAAAACGCTGATATTGCTTCGAATCAGGGTCAAACGGACGATGTTCCAGTCCTTTTTTCACCACTTCCCAATCTTTAAGGAAGCGGTGGGTAGCCGGCGGGAAAAAAGTCTGCCCAAAACATTCCCATATATAATGGACAGCTTGAAATGACGGATGCAACATATCATCAGCATAAAAACGGTAATCACGTAATTCATCCACCATGATTTCATAAGAAGGAAAATAAAAACAACGGGCTGGATAGGCGTCTATCAGTTTTTGCACGGCCAACAACAACACAGATTTACTGATTTGATTACCATGCATACCATCTTTTACATGACGGATAGGACTCACTGTAAACAAAAAGTGCAAATCAGGCTTCAACGCTGACAACCTCTCCACCAACAAGGAATAAACCCCTACGATTTCATCTACTCCCAACAACCGACGGTTAAAACAATTCCCAGGCAATTTATGACAGTTCCCCACTACCTGTCCGTTTTCTTTCCACTCATATACCCAAGCGGTTCCCCAAGTGAACATCACCCAATGTGCCTGATGCAGACATTCTCTAGCATGTAGCAACCGGGCATTGATTTTAGTCAGACATTCTTCGGGATTGCGCGACGAGAAACTGCTATGATGCATCAAGCTATACCAAACACCCTGATATTCCTTCAGATTTTCCTTATTATATATAAAAGGACAATCCACCTGCGAAATAGCCTCAGCTATCGAACTTGGATTGTATAACACACCAAACGGGTTCACATCACACCTGAATTTATAATCCATAAACAACTTCCCGATATTTTCAGCAAAGCAAGATCCCCACAACATCAACACATCCGAATGATTGACTGGAGGCATCCCTACAGGTAAATCCACTTTTGTTCTAAACTCCATAAACAGACTATATTCGTTATTTTTGGTACAAATGTAAACACTCTACACATATTTATTGTACTTTTGCACCATTAATATTGAAAAGAAATCAGATGGAACAAGCTACTTCTTACGAATTGTTGAACAAAATAGATAGTCCAAAGGATTTGCGCCATCTTCCAGCCGATTTACTTCCGGAAGTTTGCAAAGAGCTTAGGGAAATGATTATTGACGAACTTTCCCGTAATCCTGGGCATTTCGGTTCAAGCTTGGGAGTTATTGAATTGACAGTTGCCCTTCATTACGTATTCAACACTCCCTACGACCGCATCGTATGGGACGTAGGACATCAGGCATACGGTCACAAGATTCTGACCGGACGCCGTGACCAGTTCTGCACCAACCGGAAACTGAACGGTTTGTGCCCCTTTCCCTCACCTGCCGAAAGCGAATACGATACATTCACCTGCGGACACGCATCCAATTCCATCTCTGCCGCATTAGGAATGGCGGTCGCCGCCTCGCGAAAAGAAGAAGACGACCGGCATGTAGTAGCCATCATCGGAGACGGGTCAATGAGTGGCGGACTGGCTTTCGAAGGACTGAACAATGCCTCATCCACTCCCAATAACCTGTTGATTATCCTTAACGACAACAACATGGCCATCGACCGTAGCGTAGGAGGCATGAAACAATACCTGCTGAACCTGCAAACCTCGGAAGGATACAACCGTCTGCGTTTTGCCATCGCTCAAAAGCTGCGTAAAATAGGCATTCTGACAGAAGAACGCCAAAAAAGCCTGCTGAGGTTCAACAACAGCCTAAAATCGGTATTGACCCAACAGCAAAACATTTTCGAAGGAATGAACATCCGCTATTTCGGGCCAGTAAACGGACACGACGTGCTTTCACTGACCAAAGTCCTGAAAGAAATAAAGGACATGAAAGGACCAAAACTGTTGCATATCCATACCGTTAAAGGCAAAGGGTTCAAACCGGCTGAAAAAGAAGCGACCCTTTGGCACGCTCCCGGAAAATTCAATAAAGAAACCGGTGAACGTATCATTCCTGACACTACCGGAATGCCTCCCTTGTTTCAGGACGTATTTGGCAATACCTTATTGGAACTGGCAAGGCAAAACAAGAAAATTATCGGTGTCACCCCTGCCATGCCTACCGGATGTTCGATGAACATATTGATGAAAGCCATGCCCGACCGGGCCTTTGACGTAGGCATCGCCGAAGGACACGCCGTAACTTTTTCAGGAGGAATGGCAAAAGAAGGATTACAACCGTTCTGCAACATCTATTCCTCGTTCATGCAACGTGCCTACGATAACATCATTCACGACATAGCTATCCAGCGGTTGAACGTAGTGCTATGCCTAGACCGTGCAGGATTGGTAGGAGAAGACGGACCGACTCATCACGGTATATTCGATTTGGCTTATTTGCGCCCTATTCCTAACTTGACCATCGCATCACCATACGACGAGCACGAGCTACGTAAACTGATGTACACAGCACAACTACCCGACCAAGGACCATTCGCCATCCGATATCCACGTGGCAGAGGAACACAGACTGACTGGGAATGTCCGTTTGAAGCCATCGAGGTAGGAAAAGGCAGAAAGCTGAAAGACGGTTCCGACCTTGCCGTTATCACCATCGGTCCTATCGGCAACGATGCCGCACAGGCTATTACCGAAAGCGAGGCACATACAGGGAAGAGCATTGCCCATTATGACTTACGTTTTCTGAAACCATTAGACGAAGCCATGCTCCACGAAATAGGAAAACAATTCCATCGTATCGTTACCGTAGAAGACGGCATCCTGAAAGGAGGAATGGGCAGTGCCATACTCGAATTCATGTCCGATAACGGATATACACCTGTCGTCAAACGACTGGGCATCCCCGACCGTTTCATTCCACACGGACCCGTAGAATCCTTACATGCCATCTGTGGTATAGACAAGACAACGATATATAACACACTTATTCATTTACTTGAAGTATGAAAATCATTATTGCAGGAGCAGGCGCAGTAGGCACCCATCTTGCCAAACTGCTGGCTGGAGAAAAACAAGACATCATCCTCATGGATGAAGACGAAGACAGACTGGGAAAACTTGGCAACAATTTCGACCTGATGACGGTCAACATCTCTCCTACTTCCATATCCGGACTGAAAGAAGCAGGAACGGCAAATGCCGACTTGTTTATAGCCGTCACTCCCAACGAGAGCCAGAACATGACCGCCTGCATGCTTGCTGCCGGACTAGGAGCCAAGAAAACCGTAGCCCGTATCGACAATTACGAATACTTGCTGCCTAAATACCAGGAATTTTTCGCCAAACGTGGAGTACATTCACTCATCTACCCTGAAATGCTGGCAGCAAAAGACATTGTCGACGCAGTCAAGATGAGCTGGATACGCCAGTGGTGGGAGTTTGCAGGAGGCGCACTCGTGCTTATCGGAACCAAGATGCGGGAAACGGCCGAAATCTTAAACATTCCCCTCTACGAACTAGGCGGACAAAACATTCCATTCCACATCGTTGCCATCAAGCGTGGCAATGAAACCATCATCCCCAGAGGTGATGACTCTATCCTGCTGAACGATATTGTGTATTTTACCACCACAAAAAAATACATACCCTATATCCGCAAAATTGCAGGCAAAGAAAACTATGCCGACGTGCGTAACGTGATGATTATGGGAGGAAGCCGCATCGCCGTGCGCACAGTACAATACATGCCGGAATACATGCGTACCAAAATTATCGAAAGCGACTATGCACGTTGCAATCGCCTGACCGAACTGGTAGACGATAAAGTAATGATTATCAACGGAGACGGACGAGACTTAGACCTGCTGACAGAAGAGGGCATCAAAAACACTGAAGCATTCGTTGCCCTGACCGGAAGCGCCGAAACAAATATCCTTGCCTGCCTTGCAGCCAAACGGATGGGTGTGAGCAAAACCGTAGCACAAGTAGAAAACGTAGACTACATCAGTATGGCTGAAAGCATGGACATAGGCTGTGTCATCAACAAGAAATTCATCGCAGCAAGCCATATTTACCAGATGATGCTGGATGCAGACGTATCGAACGTGAAATGTCTTACCTTTGCCAATGCCGATGTAGCAGAGTTTACCGTCAAGGCAGGAGCACGCATCACCCGTTCGCAGGTAAAAGATGCCGGATTACCCAAAGGAGCTACCATCGGAGGACTGATACGAAACGGAGAAGGTATCTTGGTAACAGGTAACACTACCATTCAGGAAAACGACCACGTTGTGGTGTTCTGCCTGAACATGATGATTAAAAAATTAGAAAAATTCTTCAATTAAGAAGCTGTTTTGAATTTATCGTGCGATGATTTGGGATGAGTTTTTGAGGCATTTTCGCTTCTGTGATGAGGAAGATAGCGGGCTATCTGACGAAGAACAGGAG
>NZ_NFJG01000095.1:0-18449 GCF_002159755.1 Bacteroides sp. An269 | reverse complement strand
TGACGAAGAACAGGAGCGGAAAGGACCAAAAAATCGCCCAAAGCACACACGAAAACGGATACATCAAGCCAAGAAAAACTTTTTGGAGAAATTCAAAACAGCTTCTAAAATCGTACTTCGTAAATCGAAAAATTGAATATCCGTGTAATCTGTGGTGCTTTTTATAATATTCCATCAGGAGTACCGTCGTGGGAAACGGAATGCGATGCTTAGGATGGCGAATATTCCTAATGCCATCGGATAATAAAGGTAGGGAATAATGTCGAGTGGAGACAATTGGGTCAGTCCGGCTGCAATCAGCAGCTGTGCTCCATAGGGGATAATGCCCTGTATTACGCACGAGAATGTGTCGAGTATGCTGGCACTTTTCCGCTTGTCTACCCGGTATTCTTCCGCTATGCGGCTGGCGAGTGGACCCACTGTGATGATGGCAATCGTATTGTTGGCGGTACAGAAATTGGCAAGGCTGACGAGGGCGGCAATGCTGAATTCGGCTCCCCGTTTGTTGTTGATGCGTTTGGTCAGCCGGTGCAGGATATAGTCGATGCCTCCATTGAACCGGATGAGTTCCAGCATACCGCCTGCCATCAGCGTGATGATAATCAGTTCCCCCATTCCCAGTACACCTTCTCCCATTGCGCCAAACCATCCGAAAAGGTCGAATGTGCCGTATCCCCATCCGATGATGCCGGTCGACAGCAAGCCTAAGAGCAATACCAGTGTGACATTCATTCCGGCGATGGAAGTCCCCAGCACGATAAGGTAGGGGATGATTTTCACCCATTCGATGGGAGAGATGTCGGGATGGGCTTCGGTTTGCATTCCGTATACAATGTAGTATATCAATACCAGCAGGGCTGCCGGGAGAGCAATCAGAAAATTGACACGGAACTTGTCGCGCATCACGCAGCCTTGGGTGCGTGTCGCGGCAATGGTGGTATCGGAAATAAAAGAAAGATTGTCACCAAAGAAAGCCCCTCCAACGACGATTGCCGTCATAAACGCCATGCTGATGTCGGTCTTGGCGGCAATGCCTGCAGCTACCGGAGCAAGGGCGACAATGGTGCCTACCGAGGTGCCGATGGAGAGCGAGATAAAGCACGAGGCGAGAAATACGCCGGCAAGCAACAGGTTTTCCGGAAGGAGCCAGAGGGTAAGATTGACGGTAGCATCAATGGCCCCCATGGCTTTTGCCGACTGGGCAAAGGCTCCGGCAAGGATAAATATCCAAATCATCAGCATGATGTTGGTATTGGCGGCTCCCGAAGAGTATTGCAGGATGCGGTCGTTCAGCGAAAGCCCTTTGGTTGTGGCGACGGCATAAACCGAAGCTACCAGGAACGCCACGGTTATGGGAACTTTGTAAAAGTCGTTGACGATGATGGAGGTTATCAGGTACAGGCACAGAAAAACGACGAGCGGCATCAGTGCCCATCCGTTCGGCTTGTTTACAATGGGAGTCAGTTTGTTATAGTCCATGAGTCGAAAAATCTGTAAAATGAAAGCTGGTGCAAAGATAATATTTTTATATGAATGTCCGCATTTCACCAATAAGGAGTTATTTCAGGGAGTTAAAGGGAGTTAGAAGCCAATACTTTTACTAATGGAAACCATAGCAGGGCTATTGGCATTTAACTCCTGTGAGCGAAGCGGGCATAACTCCTTTTCATCCATTGGGATGTTTGCGGATATTCAAAACATATTCAAAACAAATAACGGAGCAATGCTTCTGCACCCTCCGTTATTTGTTTCATTGCTTTATTTTTCATTCCTTATAGCGTAACTCCAGTCTTGAAGATGGCTATTTCGCGGTAGTTTTTCTTTTCATTGTTTACCCATTCTCCGCTTGCCACTTGGATGACATAGTCGGTAAAACGGCGGCAAGTTACCTCCATCGGTTCGTTTTCTACGATTACTCCAGCATTAAAGTCAATCCATCCGGGCTTGTGGGCAGCAAGGCGGGAATTGGTGGATATTTTCATTGTGGGGACGTAAGTGCCGAAAGGTGTACCGCGTCCAGTAGTAAAGAGTACGAGGTGGCAGCCGCATGAAGCCAGAGCTGTAGCTGCTACTAAGTCGTTGCCTGGTGCCGACAGTAGGCTTAAGCCTTTCGTCTGCAAGCGTTCGCCGTAAGGCAATACCCCCGACACATAACTCTTTCCGCACTTTTGTGTGCATCCCAAAGCTTTTTCTTCCAGAGTGGAAATGCCTCCAGCCTTGTTTCCTGGAGATGGATTTTCGCCTACAGGTTCGCCGTGTGACAAAAAGTATTCTTTGAAGTCATTTATCAGGTGTACGGTCTGTTCGAACAGTTCCGGAGTTTTACAGCGGTTCATCAGGATGGTTTCGGCGCCGAACATTTCCGGTACTTCGGTCAGGACAGAAGTGCCGCCTTGTGCGATGAGGTAGTCAGAGAACATGCCCAGCAGCGGATTGGCTGTAATGCCCGAGAATCCGTCCGAGCCTCCACATTTTAGTCCTACGCGCAGTTCCGAGAGTGGTACATCGGTGCGGACATCCTGCTTGCATTTGGCATACAGGTCCCGCAGAATCTTCATGCCTTCTTCCAGTTCGTCGTCCACTTTCTGTGCTACCATAAATTTGATGCGCTCTTCATCATACGTACCGATAAATTCACGGAAGATGTCCGGCTGGTTGTTTTCACATCCCAGTCCTACTACCAGTACGGCTCCGGCATTGGGGTGAAGCACCATGTCGCGCAAGATTTTCTTGGTGTTTTCGTGGTCATCTCCCAGTTGCGAGCAGCCATAGTTGTGGGGGAAAGCTACGATGGCATCAATGCCTTCCTCGTTTGTTTCCCGGCGCAAGGTTTCGGCAAGTTGGTTTACGATGCCGTTCACGCAGCCCACGGTCGGAATAATCCATATCTCGTTGCGGATGCCCACGTCACCGTTTTTACGCCGGTAACCTTTGAATGTACGGTTTTCGTAGGGGATGTCTAGCGCTACTTCGGCCGGCTGGTACGTGTATTCCAGCAATCCGGCAAGGTTGGTCTTGATTTCCTTTTCCGAAATCCAGCTTCCTTGCGGTACGTGCTTTGTGGCGTGTCCGATGGGATATCCGTATTTGATGATGTTGTCGCCTTCATTAAAGTCCGTCAGTGTCACCTTGTGTCCGGCGGGAATGTCTGTTTTCAGCACGATGTCCTGACCGTCTACGGTAATGGTTTCGCCTGATTTCAACGGGGTGATTGCAACAGCTACATTGTCGGCAGGGTTGATTTTCAAATAAGTTGTTTCCATAAATAATTGGGTTTTTGTTTTTTGAGTTTTTAAGTTTTTTGGGTTTTTGAGTTTGTGGGTTTCTGTTATGAAGAACGTAAGAAGTCACAGGCTCAAGAACTAAAGGTTAGTTATGATTGTTCCGGTGCATGTCCAGATAGAAGTCGATGTTTTCTATCGAAAGGAAATTGATGGGCATATAGTTGCATTCTTTGATAGTTTTCTTCAGGATTAAATGGTCGCACAGGCTTGCAATGCTGTTATAGCCTTGAAGTGAGGGTTGCTGGGCGATAATAAAGTCGATACTGCCTTTTCTCAGGCAGTTGACATTACGCTCCAACAGGTCATATCCCATCAGGTGAAAGTTTTTCCGGTGCTGCTTTTCCATGTATTCGCCAATGATATATGCTTTCGAGTTGAATGTAATGCCATAGGACAGTTCCGGATGTTCCCGGAAGAAGTCATTCAGCAACGTTTCATCCTCGCCCGGTCTTTTGGCATACAGGTTCAGTTCCAGCATTGTCAGGTTGGGATGATGTTCTTTCATATAGCTGTAAAATCCTTCTTCGCGATGCAGCTGCTGGTTCGAACCCAGCCTGCCTTCGTTTATCTGGCGGAATATTACCAGTTCGGTTTGGTCTTGCATCAGCATTTTCATGATGCGTGCGGCAAAGTATCCGCTTTGTTTGGCATGTTGCCCGTAAAAGGCAAGCGGTTTGAGGCTTGGGATGTTCGAGTCTATAAATATATAAGGTATAGAACGTGCCTGCAGCTCGCCGGCAAATCCGGTAGTTTCCGATTCGATGGTAGGAGAGATGACCAGTCCGTCGGGAGCCTCTTCCAGCAGTTTTTCTCCTGCCCGCCTGAAGTCGCCTGGCATGTATTGGTCGTAGTATCCGCTTACCAGTGATATATTGAAATCCGAGAATGCCTTGATAGCACGTTTCATCCCGTTTTCTACATACGTCCAGTATTCTCCTGCTGTATGTTGGGGCAGCAGGCAGGCAAAGACGTATTTCTTGTTCGATGCCAGTGCGCTGGCATACATATTCGGCTGGTAGTCTAGTTGTTTCAGGATATTTTCTACTTTTTTCCGGCTGGCTTCAGATACTCCGCTGCGTCCGTGAAGCACACGGTCGACCGTGCCTACTGATACCCCTGCCAGATGGGCTATGTCTTTGATTCGGATTCGTTCTGCTTGTTTGTCCATGTCTCTATACCTTAATAAAATGTGTTTTAAAAGATGGTTTAATGTGTGTGTTGAAAAAATATCGATACAAATATATTACTTTTTTTGGTATTTAAAAAATAAATCGTACCTTTGTGTGCGTACACAGAGCGGATAAATGTTTTCCTTTATGGAAAGTATGGAATTTAATCAAACAAGAAGTATAAACGATATAAAAATTATTAGCAATGGGAAAAATTGTTACTTTAGGCGAGATTATGTTGCGGCTGTCTACGCCGGGCAATACGCGGTTCGTACAGTCGGATAGTTTCGATGTAGTGTATGGTGGCGGCGAAGCGAATGTAGCTGTCAGCTGTGCCAATTATGGACATGATGCTTATTTTGTAACCAAATTGCCGAAGCATGAAATCGGACAATGTGCCCTCAACGCTTTGCGCAAATATGGTGTCAAGACCGATTATATTGCCCGTGGCGGTGACCGTCTGGGTATTTATTATCTTGAAACAGGTGCTTCTATGCGCCCGAGTAAAGTGATTTACGACCGTGCACACTCAGCTATCGCTGAAGCTGAGCCTTCTGACTTCGACTTTGATGCTATCATGGAAGGTGCTGACTGGTTCCACTGGTCGGGCATCACGCCGGCTATTTCCGATAAAGCTGCAGAACTGACCAAATTGGCTTGCGAGGCTGCCAAGCGTCACGGAGTAACGGTATCTGTAGACTTGAACTTCCGTAAGAAATTGTGGACCAAGGAAAAAGCCCAGTCTATCATGCGCCCGTTGATGCAATACGTGGATGTTTGCATCGGAAACGAAGAAGATGCGGAACTCTGCCTGGGATTCAAGCCCGATGCTGATGTAGAAGGCGGAAAGACCGATGCGGAAGGCTACAAAGGCATTTTCACTGCCATGGCGAAAGAATTCGGATTCAAGTATGTTATCTCTACCTTGCGTGAATCGTTCTCGGCTACTCACAATGGCTGGAAAGCAATGATTTATAACGGTGAAGAGTTCTATACATCGAAGCGTTACGACATCAACCCCATTATCGACCGTGTAGGTGGCGGCGACTCGTTCTCAGGCGGTATTATCCACGGTCTGCTGACGAAGCCGAATCAAGGCGAAGCATTGGAATTTGCCGTAGCTGCTTCTGCTTTGAAACATACCATTAACGGTGACTTCAACCTTGTTTCGGTAGAAGAGGTAGAAGCACTGGCTGGCGGTGATGCAAGCGGTCGCGTACAACGCTAAATCTTTTTATTCACCACAGATTACACAGATAGGTTCATTTGATTTTAAAATAATCTGTGTAATCTGTGGTGAGAAATTTCATAAACTTAAAACTTTAAATTGTGGCAAAATTTGATAAGATAGCTGTGTTGAACAAAATCGGTTCAACCGGAATGGTGCCTGTGTTCTACCATAAAGACGCAGAAGTGGCAAAGAAAGTGGTTAAGGCTTGCTATGATGGCGGCGTGCGTGCTTTCGAGTTTACAAACCGTGGTGACTTCGCTCACGAGGTATTTGCCGAAGTAGTGAAGTTCGCCGCTAAGGAATGTCCTGAAATGGCGATGGGCGTAGGCTCTGTAGTAGACCCTGCTACGGCTGCGCTTTATATCCAGTTGGGAGCCAACTTCGTGGTAGGTCCGTTGTTCAATCCCGAAATCGCTAAGGTATGCAACCGCCGTTTGGTAGCTTACACTCCGGGATGCGGAAGCGTGTCCGAAGTAGGTTTTGCACAAGAAGTAGGCTGCGACCTGTGTAAGATATTCCCGGGTGATGTATTAGGTCCGAAATTGGTAAAAGGCATGTTGGCACCGATGCCGTGGTCGAAACTGATGGTGACCGGCGGTGTAGAGCCTACCCAGGAAAACCTGACTTCATGGATCAAGGCTGGTGTGTTCTGCGTAGGTATGGGCTCGAAACTCTTCCCGAAGGATAAGGTAGCGGCAGAAGACTGGGCTTACATTACCGATAAGTGTAAGGAAGCGTTAGGCTATATTGCCGAAGCGCGCAAATAAAGGAACGAAAGTTCATTTTGTTTAAAGGTGTATAAAGCGAGAGGCGTCGCAGGCATGCGGAAGCATGTTTTGCGACGCTTTCTTTTTGTGCAAAGCATATTCGGAAGGATGCCATTGCCTTTGCGGAAGCCTCCTATTGTTGTTTCGGGCATCTCCCTTTTACGTTCTCCAATTGGAAACCGTACGGTTTTCAATTGGAGAACATACGGTTTTGATATCAAAAACGTACGGTTTCCAATTGGAGAACGTAAAAAGGAGACATCTGAAAACCGATTGTCTTCCTTTCGAAAATAAATTGTTAAATGAATGTCCTCATTTTGCCAAATTGCTTGTAGGGGCGTATCGCATACGCCCGAAAGCGTCCACGTGGGTAAGTTGGTGCATCCGGGCGTATGCGATACGCCCCTACATTGGCTATTTGCGTTATACCCAGTGCGGTACAAAAAATGTGCAGAAGCAGCTTATATCTGCATGGTAATATATTCATAAAGTGACATTTGTGCGGGCAGGTCGATGTTCAGCCGCGAGCGCAGGCGCAAGGTTTTGGTGCGTACCGAAGAAGTGTTGATGCCAAGCAGCAATGCCTCGTCGTTGGTGTCGAATCCGAACAGGTAGAGGCAGCAGTATGCCCACTCCGATTCGCTCAGGTCGGGGCAGCGGTCGATGACGTACCTCCGCAGGCCGGGATATACCTTTTGCGCTTGTAGCTTGATTTGCTCCCATAGCTCTTCGCTAATGAGCGTCCGGGTGTTTTGCGGCTTCTTCTGCTTTGCCAGCTGGTGCAGTTTCTTATATACAGGCGAGCTTTCCAGCATGTTTTTCCGCAGGGTACGGTAGCGTACGGTCAGTGTTTCCATTTCTTCGCGTATCCGCTCCAGTGCCTTTTCCTCTTCTTCCGAATGTTTCAGCAGGGCGTTTTTCCGCTCCATCTCGATGGACAGTTCCAGCAGGCGGTTGCGTGTATCGCGTATGTCCGCTTGTTGCAGCAAGAGTTTCTTTTCCGTCCGTTTCCGGTAGCCGAAGTATGTCCACAGCATGGCCAATACCACTATCAGGCATACGGCGAAAGCCAGCAGATAGCCCGTTTGCTTGAGCCGAAGCTCTGCGTTTTCGGTCATCAGTTTCTGGTGTTTGTAGCGTTTTTCTATTTCTTATACTTTCGATTTGCTGGAGGCAATGGTTAATGAGTCGCTTAAATCTACGTATTTTATCAAATAATTCATAGCTTGTTCGGATTTTCCTTCCAACTTGGCTATTTCGTATAAATCAGAATATACGGCATAGCGGTTTATGCTTTCTTTCATAGGGATTTTTTGCAGCATTTCTTTGGCTTTCTGTAGCTGGTTGGTTTCTATGTACAAATGAGATAAAGCAAAGTAATCAGGAATCGGATTTGCGCTATTATTTAGAGTTTGATAAAAATACTTTTCAGCTAATTCGTATTCACCTTGCATTTGATAGATATTGCCATACGCATTCAGAATGGAACGGTAAACATTTTTATCGTTCAGTGTTTGGCAAAGAGAGTCAGCCTTTTGTAGATAGGTTAATGCTAATGATAAAGAATCCATGTAAGCATACCTTCGGCAAATATCCCTTAGTGCACAGACATAACTTCTTTTGTTATTGGCTTTTTGAAACCAAACGGCTGCTTCTTTTGTCTTTCTTAGTGATAGAGATGGGTAGTCTTGTCTTGCATACAGGTCTGCCATATATGAACAGGTATATCCTATTAGCTGGAAATCGTGCCTTTTCTCTGCGATAGTATATATGCGTGCGTATATATTCATAGCTTTATCGCTTTCACCTTCATGGGCATGTGCCATGCCTAAATAGAATCCGGCTTTCAGGCATTCTTCTTCCGTGCCTTGTTTCTTGTACCAATTGAGTGTCCTTTCCATGTCTTCGATAGAAGGAACGGAAACATGAGAGGTGCGGTGCGAAAGCTCTGCTTTCAGCATGCACCAGCGCGCAAAGCTTCCGGCATTTAGTGTATCCGTATCGATGGAAGCCAATAAAGCGTAGGCACTGTCCGGTTGTGCTGGCATCAGGTTTTCTACCTTATTTAATAAAGTAGGGCTTGTCGGATGGTTATTGCATCCACCTAAAATGGTTGCAATAATCAAGACAAAAAATGGGTTAATAAAAATAGTTAATGAATGTCCGCATTTTACCCAATTTGCTTGTAGGGGCGTATCGCATACGCCCCGAAGACATCCACGTGGATAAGTAGATGCATTCGGGCGTATGCGATACGCCCCTACATGGGATGTTTGCGGATATTCATTTTATAAAAACATCGTTAGCAAAGGAATGCTAATCACCGAAAGCAAGGTGGTGATGAAGGTTCCTTCCGCCATGATGACTTCCCCTTTCCCATACTGGATGCAGAACAGAGTGCCGTAGGAAGCTACGGGCATTGCTGCCAATACCACGTTGATGTTGGCGATGGTTTCCTCTACCCGGCACAGGTGCGAGAGGTATAATATCAGGAGGGGAACCAGCATCAGGCGGAGGGCAGACATGAGGTAGATAGCCGTATTGCTGAACATGCGCCAGATAGGGACCTGGGCAATGGAAGAGCCTACGATGAGCAGGGCGGCGGGTACGGTGATGTTGCCCAAGAGGACGAAAGGCGTGCTGAGCACTTTGGGGGGTATCCAGCCGGTCACTACAATCAGAATGGAAAGGTAAGAAGCTATCATCGCCGGACAATAGAGCGTGCGCCAATCGAAGCGTACCTTGCCTTCTCCTCCCGAAACGAAGAGGGTGCCGAACACGAATATCAGCAAGGTGCTGGGGAAATTGAGGATGCAGGCATAAAACACTGCATTGGCTCCGAAGATAGAAGCTACGATAGGGTAGCCGATAAAGCCTACATTGCCGAAAGCCAGCATGAAACTATAGATACCCCGGTCGGCAGCTTTTACGGGCAGGAGCCGTGGAAACAGGAAAGCTCCGCCGATAAGAACGATATAGGTAGCGAATCCCACGATGAGCAAGGGCAGGATAAAGCTTTTGTCGGGAAGCGTGTCGCCCATTACGGAAGACAGAATCAGGCTGGGGCAGGTTACGTTAATCACTAAAACAGATAGTTTGCGGTCGAAATCCGCGTCCATCATTTTCTTCTTGCTCAGAAAGTAGCCGATGATTACGATAATGAACAAAATAATCATCTGCGTCACAATAGCGTTCATAAGTCTTTGTTTATTGTCGTTGCAAAGATAGAAAAGAGTTTTGATAGTGTGAAACTCTTCACCTTATTTTCGAATGGAAGTTTATAAGACGAATGGCTGAAATAAACCTTGCGGTATAGCTGTTCTGTAATTCTCTGATAAGTTTGTTTGGCAGGGTATGAACCAACGTGTGATTGAACGGCTTAGAATCTGTTTCAAGCCGTCTCCCTTTTACGTTCTCCGTCCCAAAACCGTACGGTTTCCGAACCAAAACCGTACGTTCTTGGGACGGAAACCATAAAAGGAAGACGGCTTCGATGATAATATCATCCATGTGAAAACGTAAATATATTGAATCCTGCGCCTTTTTTACTTCCCGAAATAACTCCTTTTAACTCCTTATTGACAAAAGTCTTGCCAGATTCGATTTGTTTTCGTTATTTTGTTGGCAAATTTATTCAAGACATGCTCAAATTGTTTGTTTACATAGTGCCCTTGTGCTTCCTGCTCTTTATGTCAGGAGGAGCAGCATGGGCAGAAAATGCAGACTCAAGCACTGTCGCTCCCTATCTGAAGGTTCTCGACAGGAATCCCAACGA
Source organism: Bacteroides sp. An269 (assembly GCF_002159755.1). Lineage (NCBI taxonomy): Bacteria > Pseudomonadati > Bacteroidota > Bacteroidia > Bacteroidales > Bacteroidaceae > Bacteroides > Bacteroides sp. An269. Next base: position 8,223 of record NZ_NFJG01000095.1, on the reverse strand, counting down.
CCAAGAAGCCTTGTGGGCCGTCGGTTTCCATTATCTCGGACTGGGAAACAATGCCGAAGCCAGAAAATACGGGAGGCGTTTGCTGGAGGTAGGAGAAAAAGACTGTCCGTATGCTGAGCTATACGGTCACCTCATTCTCGGACTTGCCGACATCGAATCCCGCAACAGCACCAAAAGTTATGAGCACCTGGAAATGGCACGGAACCTGGCAGAGCGCATGCAGAACCACGAGGCGTTAACCTATATCTTGAACGGATTCGGCCATTATGCGTTGTTTGTCCATGACGACACATATTCTGCTCTCTCTTATTATTTTCAGGCACTGGACGAAGTCCGGATTTGTCAAGACGTACGGATGCACGCCACTCTTCTTTCCAATATATCGGGAGCCTATTCGATGCGGAACGACATTTCGGGATTGAAATTCGCCAAAGAAGCTATAGATATAGCCCGGAAAGGGAATAAAATCATACCGCTGTTTTACGGAACAATGAATGCAGCCTTTTATTACCTGATTGCGGACAGCCTGCCACAAGCTCGGAATGCCATCGAAGAGATAGAGAGAATGTACGAGAAAACTCCGTTCGAAGGCGAAGAAGCTGATTTGGATCTCCTGCAGGCGTTGCTTTGCGAAAAAGAAGGAGACAAAGAAAAGGCTTATCGGCATTATGTCTCTGCCATCAGGCATTTCACAAGCGCGTCGCCTTCTACCATTACCAAAGTCTATATCGAATACGCCCGGCTTCTGCGGAACGATCAACATATCCGGCAAGCCATCGAAATACTGGAACAGGGTCTTGCCCGGATGGACAGTACGGGCATTCTTATCCACAAGGCACAACTGCTCAAAGAGCTTTCTCTCAGTTATCACGAAGCAGGAAACGATTCCCAGGCACTGGCATACGCTTTCGAATGTCAGCAATATCAAGACCGCCGCTTCGATGAAATCCGCGAACGTGCCACACAGGAAGCCCGCATCAAGCACGATATTTATTCGCGCGAACAGCAAATCAACGCCCAACATCTGGAAATCCTTGACAATCGCTTCAAGATAACCTTGTTCACGGTAGTACTGGTTTTGCTGCTTCTGGCACTGGGCATGACTTTTTATTTCTACAAAAAGAAAAACCGGCTGTACCGTGCCATCGTATCTCAAAACCGGGAATATATGCAACGCGAACAACTGCTGATGAAGCAAATGGAAAACCTGCACTCCGACGAAACGATACAGGCAGCATCCGCCACCCTTCCTTCGGATAAGCTGAGCAACCTGTTGAGCCGGTTTACGGCACTGATGATAGAACAGAAGCTGTTTACCGACCCTTCGCTTACCGTGGCTTCCGTAGCCGACCAGTTGGGAACCAACCGCACCTATCTTTCAAAAACCATCAATGAATCGACCGGAAAGACATTCACGCAACTCATCAATGATTACCGGATTAGGGAAGCTATTGCCCAAATGTCCGATTTCAAAGCCAACAAGCCTTTAAAACAAATCGCAGCAGAAGTAGGATTCAGTTCCTTGTCCACTTTCTATGCTACCTTTCAATCTTCAACTGGAATGACGCCCGCACGTTACCGTCTGAAATTGAAAGAAATCTGAAGCATTCCTGAAGCATTCTTCTTACGAATCCATCAATTTTACGTTTTACGAAAAGATGACTGATTGTGTTTTGGTGTTTTTTACTTTCCTTTGTACGATGATTGTAACAAACTAAAAACTAAATGTAAACGCTTATGGCTAATTTGAAATCAATTCTTCTTTTCGTGGCACCAGGTTTCCTTGTGTCTTACGGATGCAGTTCATCTGATAATGCCCCTCTTTTGGAAGGAAAAATCAATGTATCCGAACCTACCGAAATTACTTTCTATTATGATTACAACGGTAATACCTTTGTAGAAAATGTGTCAACCGATTCGACAGGCTTGTTCGTATTTAATCCCCAACTTGCCGGAAACGAAGCCGATGTCGCCCTGTATGTCGGAAGCGACAGCTACGGAGCTTTTCTCGAAAAAGGAAAGTCGGTCAAGATGGACATCGACGGGAAAAATGTGACATTCCAAGGAGACAACACCGACCGTAGTACATTCTATAACGCTTACCAGCAAGGATTTTCCCCTTGGACCTTCAAGCCTACCCCAGACCACCCGTTCAGTACCGCAGAATGGAATGCTAACCTGGATGCCGGTTATGAAGCTGCACAAAACGCATTGAAAGGCATAAAAGATGCCACGGTGCGCGAGCGTTATGCACGACTGGCTGATGCAAGCAAAAAATATTATACCATACAAATCTTAAGCATGGACAGCATCGACCACCGGGCACAGATTGACTCACTTGTTGCCACCATCGACCCCAATGCCGATGAAAGCCGTCTGAGCGGACTTATTAATCATTGGTATAACAGGGTTAACTTAGGAAACAACAACGGAACATTCCGGCTTACTCCTTATTTTATAAAGCAATTCGCGGGCATAGACAGCGCACTTACCAACGAAAGCAACAAAAAATACTTGTATGCTACACTCAGCTCGATGTTTTTCCTCTATCAACCTTCGGATAGCGACATCACCGCTTTCGTCAACGGAATTCAGCCCCAACTTGTCAAGGATTCCCTTCTGGCGGCAAAGATAAAAGAGACCATAGCCAAACGCAACAAACACATCAATGACGGAGAAGTATTCCCTTCCGACCCTGTGTTGATAAGCCGCGACGGGACAAAGACCTGCCTTTCAGAAGTCATTAAGGGCAAAGTGGCGTACATTGACTTCTGGGCCACTTGGTGCGTACCGTGTTGCAAGGAAATTCCTTTTATGGAAAAAGTCTACGAAAAGTTCAAAGACAACAAAGATATTGTGTTCGTCAGCATCTCGCAAGATGATAACCGGAAAGCGTGGGAGAAGAAAGTAGACCGCGACAACCCCCAGTGGCCTAATTTCATCTTTGATGTGAAGACGGGGCGCGAATTTCTTGATGCAATGGACATCAACGCCATTCCCCGCTTTATTATCGTGGGGCGTGACGGGAAAATCATCTCGGTCGATGCTGCCCGTCCTTCCAACAGGAATATTGAAAAAATACTCAATGAAGCCTTAGGGAAATAACCCCTCCATTAACTAAAAACTCAAATGAAATGAAACATTTAGCTTATTTCTTAATCGGGATGTGGAGCATCGTATCCCCGTCCGGAATATGGGCACAGACGAAAACGGAAAAATCGCTCGTCAAAGAGATAAAAGACATTGAGGAGAAAACCATTGTCGGAACTATCCTCGATGAAAATAGCGAACCGCTTCCCGGAGCTACCGTCCGCGTAAAAGGTACCCAGATAGGAACCGTTACTGATATAGAAGGGAATTTCTCGATACAGACAAATTCCCAGGCATCCACTCTGATTATCTCTTACATCGGCATGAAGACACAAACGCTCCATCTGCCGAAAGAGACCAAATACGTCCGTATCCAGATGGAACCCGATGTTACATTAATGGACGAAGTGATTGTCACCGGATACCAGAATATCAAGCGCGAGAACGCTACTGGTTCGTATCAGCTCATCGGCGGAAAAGAAATGGACACCCGTTATACGGGAGACATTGCCTCGAATCTGGAAGGACGGGTTCCGGGACTGGTTGCCGTAACTCCTGACCCTTATGCCACGGGAGAGGACGCACTGAGCATACGCGGTATAGGAACTTTTGAAGCACGTACTAGTCCTTTGATAGTCGTGGACGGATTGCCTATCGAAGGTGGACTCAATACCGTAAATCCGTATGACATCGACAACATTACGGTATTGAAAGACGCCGCAGCGTCAGCCATCTATGGTGCACGTGCTTCGAACGGTGTCATCGTCATCACTACCAAGCGTGCCAAGGAAGACCGCATGTCCATCGACTTCAATGCCGACCTTGTCATCAGTGAACGTCAGAACTATGACAACTACAATTGGGCTTCGGCGGCCGATATTATCCAGCTGGAAAAATACAATTTCAATGCCATGCTGAATGAAGACCCGAACTTGATTCAACAACAAATCGACTATGCCAACAACGGCATGATTTCCAACCAGTCGCAAGTAATGCGTCTGCTGTTGCAGAATTATCAAGGACTGCTGAGTGATGCCGACCTCAACGCTACCCTCGACAAATGGAGCCGGAACGATTACCGTAAGGAATGGCAGGACATGCACGACCGTACCAAAATAAACCACCAATATAACCTTGGCATCCGTGTCAAAGGCAAGAACCTGAGTTCGAGCATTGTGGTAAACTACATGGGAGGCAACATGGGAGCCAAGCGCGAAAACGAAAGTTCACTCACCTTTTCTTATAACGGCGACCTGAAAGTGACCCCTTGGTGGAATCTTTCCTTTGGAGTCAACGTGCTCAACAACCGCTCAAAGACACATGCCAGTACCAGCTACAATGCCATGAATTCGTTCATGGCATACGAAAGCATGTACAATGATGACGGTTCATTGAAACGGATGGAGGCGGACATCTATCCCGGCGAAGAAGTTCTCGGCAATTCGCTCTATGGGCTAAAAGACCCGACCTATAACTTTGCGGAAGAAATGAACTATAACTTTACGAAATACCGCTATACGAATGTGCGTACTAATGTGAAGACTCTTTTTCACCTTCCTGTGGAAGGCTGGACCGCACAGGCACAATTCCAATATGAAGATATTACCTCGCGTACGCAGACCCGTTACGACAACGCCTCACACTTCATGCGCAGCCTGTACGACCTTTATACCACCGCTTCACAAGTAAGCGAATGGGTGGCCGATCCAAACTTTGACTGGGACTCTGCCCTGATGGACCCCAATACAGACTGGAGCGACCCGTACCTGGGCATGATGCAGGTGATAAACACACAGGTGAATCATGCTGTCCCCGATGGCGACTTGCTCTCTACCGGTAACGTGTCAAGCCAGTTTTATACATTCCGTGCCCAGACACAATACACCCGGGAATTCGGTCTCCATGCAGTAGATGCCCTGGCTGGTTTCGAATATCGTCAGACCCATACGACGACCGACAATGACTTGCGTTACGGATACAATGACCAGACACAGACCAACCTGAACCTACTCACTGATTGGGCTTTCATCAATAATCCAACAACAGGCGTGTTGGGAACCAATTATCCGGTGTTCGGTGCTCCCAGCAGCTTTGATACGAGCGATATACTGCACCGCTATTACTCGTATTACTTCACCGCCAACTACGTATACGACCAACGCTATAGCCTTTTCGGTTCATATCGTGTAGACCGTACCGACTTATTTGGTGCCGATCCGAAATTCCGCGGACGTCCGTTATGGTCAGCAGGTGTCAGCTGGAACTTGAACAACGAGTCGTTCATGAAACCCATTACCTGGATAAACGCCCTCAAGCTCCGTGCCAGCTTCGGTCTGACAGGAAATATCGACTCATCGGTATCATCCTATCTCACCGCCAGCATCGGGACAAACCGCTATAACGGAGAAAACCAAGGCTCGCTTCAGACACCGCCAAACGACCAGTTGCGCTGGGAAAAGACCAAGACTTGGAATGTGGGAATAGATTTCGGCTTATTGGACCATAGATTAAACGGTTCTGTAGATTTATATGCCAAGAGCGGAAGCGACCTGCTGACCAATACCGACCTTGATCCTACTACCGGCTGGACATCGTTGACCATCAACAGCGGAGAAATGACCAACAAGGGTGTCGAACTGCAATTGAACGGCAACATCTTACGTGCCCGCAAGCGCAGCCAGTTGGGCATCGACTTAGGCTTCAATTTCGCATACAATAAAAACAAAGTGACTAAAGTATCCCATTATCCCGAATCAGGCTACGAATACCTCACAATGTCACTTCACGAAGGTTATCCACTCAATTCGCTCTTCTCTATCGACTATGCCGGCATGGTAGAACAAGACGGCACTTATTTCTTAGGTTGGCGCGATAAAAATGGTGAAGTCCATACGGAATCCGTTGCAAGTGGGACATTTACCGAAGAAGATGCCGTGTTCTCTGGTACCTACACCCCTACGATAAGTGGTGCCATCACCCCCGAAATTACATGGCAAGGATTTACCTTGTCGGCTATGTTCAACTTCTATGGAGGACACTATATGCGTACTCGAAATGATGCATGGAGTTCTTCTGCCGGAAGCGGTTCGGGCTATAAGAATACATTCGGACAAGGGGAGCTTTCGAAAGACCTGTTGCAATATTGGGAAGGAAACACCGATGTACCTGCTAACGGATACATGTCCATACATTATACCAATACCCAATATGGCATTTACCGAAACACCAATGTGGAACATGCCGGATACGTGAAATTGCGCAACATTGTGCTGGGATACAATTTCGACAAGCGCATCTGCCGTGCTATCGGACTGAACGACCTCCGCATCCGTTTCCAGATGAACAACATATGTACGTGGGCACGCAACAGCCTGGGACTTGACCCAGAGGCAGTAAATCCCGTTAACGGAAGTAATTACAACACCGTTCCACGCAGCTATACCATGAGCGTTTACTTTAACCTTTAATAACGATAAGCGATGAAACAAAAAGCATTTACTATACTGGCTATGGTCGTCTTTCTCTGTATGGCAGCCTGCGAAAGCAAACTTGACATTGTACCGAAAGGAATGACCACCCTTAATACCGTAGATGATTTGGAGACCTTGCTCAATCAAGACCCGCAAATCACTACCTCGAACAACGAATACGAAATATTGTGCAATAACATGTACGACTATTGGGAAGGGCTACCCGAATACCTTGCCAATCCCAACAGTCTGATTTATGCCCTCGTCACATACGATGAAAACGTAGACCGTGCCAGTCTCACTACTTCCAGCTATGTGTATGAATACCTGTATCGTAGTATAAACTACATGAACGTTATCATCTCCAAGGCACCCGAAGCTACTGGAGACGATGCTAAGCGCCGGCAAATCATCGCCGAAGCACACATCCTCCGCGCATGGTACCACTTTATTCTGGTCAATACTTTCGCTAAGCAATACGATGAGGCAACGGCATCCGAGCTGGGAGGCATTCCCTACGTGGACAACACGGACGTAAGCGAAGAAAAAACAAAACGTACTATTGCGGAAGTATACGAACGGATATTGGAAGATTGCAGCGACGAGGTTCTGGCGGACCTTATCCAAAGCCATGTAGATATCCCTTGCCGTTTCGGACTTGATTTCGGCTATGGGGTGCGTGCCCGTGTGCTTTTCCAAATGAAGCGTTACGATGAAGCACTCCGTTACGCCAATCTGGCATTGGGTGTAAACAATCGTCTGGAAGACCGGTCGTCTATCAAAGAGACCGGAACATGGACACTTAACGAAACAGCCTCCAACAACTATTTTCTGTTGTGGAGCAACAACTCCAATTTGGGTGATTTCTATGGACTTACCATTTCGCCTGATGTGGCGGCCCTCATCGATCCCAATGATTACATCATGAAATATTATAACTATATGGGAATGCCTTGGGGCGAACCTTACCAAGTACTACCCGATGGTTCCCTGCAATGTCAGATAAGCGATATCCGCTGGAACGTGTGGGGCATCCGTACAGAAACCATGTATTATCTTGCTGCTGAATGTATGATTCGGCAGGGCAATATCCAGGGCGGACTGGCACAGGTAGACCGCGTACGTGCCATGCGTATAGATAACTATACACCTTTTGCCAATCAAGCATCCGGATTGACCGAAAAGCAGGCTATGAAGCTCTTGCAGGACGCCAAACGTGTAGAGTTCATCAACACGATTGAGAATTTCTGTGACCGTAAGCGTTGGAACTCAGAACCGGAATATGCCGAAACTATCATACGTGATTTGGGACCTGAGTATGGCGGAACATATTCTATTTCACCCGATTCACCTCTATGGGTATTTCCTTTTCCGCAAAATGCCGTACTCTATAATCCTTCGCTTACACAAAACTACTAATGAAGAATAAAAGAAGAATCACCCCACGCGGAAATTCCACGTGGGGTGATTCATAAATGAAAATCAACTATCCTTTTGACACACAAATTATGTTTTGGATTTAAGCCAAAAATCAAATGGAATTTACAATAAAAGTATTCAAGTTTCGCAAGTTAATAGATAACCTTCTTCTTGGGATATAAAAGAGGCACAGGGATTTCCGCATATCGCAGAAAATGAGTAATTTTATAGTTGCAAATCAAAA
>NZ_NFJG01000094.1:0-18670 GCF_002159755.1 Bacteroides sp. An269 | reverse complement strand
ACAACATAGAAGAAGCTGTTTTGAATTTATCGTGCGATGATTTGGGATGAGTTTTTGAGGCATTTTCGCTTCTGTGATGAGGAAGATAGCGGGCTATCTGACGAAGAACTGGAGCGAAAAGGACCAAAAAATCGCCCAAAGCACACACGGAAACGGATACATCAAGCCAAGAAAAACTTTTTGGAGAAATTCAAAACAGCTTCTTATCATGTGCTGGCTGGGATGAGGGAGATTGCAGGTCATTTGGCAAAGAACAGAAGCAAAAAGGAATTAAAAAATCGCCCTAATCCACACGAAACATCAAGTTAAAAATATTTTTTGTGAAATTCGGTTTCTAAGATTGTGAGCATTCTAAAGGATAAAAAAGGTCGTATCATTCTTTCTAAATGAAGATTTGATACGACCTTTTTAGGTATCAATATATTTGATTAGTCATTTCGTTTTGACGCACCCTCTGCATAATAAAGATTAGCAAACTCTGTGCGAACCGTCACTAATCACTACATCATATACTTTGGGCGAACGTCCGAATTTCTTTTTGAAGCGTTCTTTCGCTGTTGTGATGAATGTTTCGTATAACTCGTTCTTTACAAGATTGATGGTGCAGCCTCCGAAGCCTCCACCCATGACACGCGAACCGGTTACACCGCAATCGAAAGCAATGTCGTTGAGGAAATCCAGTTCTTCACAGCTTACTTCATATAATTTGCTCATGCCGTGATGGGTTTCATACATTTTTTGGCCTACTGTTTCGTAGTCGTTGCGTTCCAACGCATCACATACGTCAAGTACACGTTGGATTTCTTCAATAACATATTCAGCACGCATATAGTCTTCCTGGCTGACTGTTTCTTTCACTTCGTTCAGCATATCCATGTTGCAGTCACGTAGGAATTCTATTTCAGGATGGTTCTTCTTGATGGCAGCTACAACATTCTCGCAACTTTGACGACGTTTGTTATATGCAGATGATGCCAGTTCGTGTTTTACAACTGAGTCTACCAATACCAGGCGATAGCCTTCCGGACGGAACGGATAATATTTATATTCCAATGAGCGGCAGTCTAGACGCATCAGATGACCTTCTTTTCCGAATACAGAAGCAAACTGGTCCATGATACCGCAGTTTACACCACAATAGTTATGTTCGGTAGCCTGTCCTACTTTTGCCAATTCGAACTTGTCTATCTTATTGTCGCCAAATATTTCGTTCAAGGCAAAGGCAAAAGTTGATTCGAGTGCAGCCGAAGAAGACATGCCAGCACCTAAAGGTACATCGCCTGCAAAAGCGGTATTGAAACCTTTTACATCTACTCCGCGTTTGATCATTTCGCGACATACTCCGAAAATATAACGTGCCCAGCTGGCTTTCGGGGCATCTTCTTCATTCAATCCGAATTCTACATAATCTTTCAGGTCGATGGAATAAGCGTGTACTTTATCCGTACCATTAGGCTTGATTTCGGCTGTGATGCCTTTGTCTACTGCACCGGGGAATACATATCCGCCATTGTAGTCTGTATGTTCGCCTATCAGATTGATACGTCCCGGAGAAGTATAAATAGCTCCTGTTGTTCCATCGAAATGTTTGATGAAACGACTTCTTACAAAATCTATATCCATGGTAATATAAAAATTAAAGGGTTAATAAAATATGCTGTAATTAAAATCAGTCAACGGGTATGTCTTTGTTTACGTTCTTGCAGCCTATCAGTCCGTAGAATAACAGGTATGCCAGCATGGCGATAATCAACCAGTAGCTTGCCATATAGCCGACTGAATCTGAAATAACCTGCTGAAGGAGTGGGAAGATACCTCCACCTACAACCATCATCATGAAGATACCCGATGCTTGCGCAGTGTATTTGCCCAACCCTTCTACGGCAAGGTTGAAGATTCCTCCCCACATGATGGAAGTGCATAATCCACAAAGTACGAGGAATAAGGCACTTATCGGGACTTTCGGAGTAGCCAGTGAACCTTCGATGTCAGCTTGTGTCAAATTAGCGGCCGACAGCGTTGATTCATACTTTTGAAGGTTTTCTGAAGATGTGTCGGCAAGAATCAGGCTGATTTCGTTTTCTGATACGCCTGCTTCGGTCAAGATTTCAGAAGTTTTGGCAATAGGGTCGTAAACGACTTTCGGTACGTTGATACCTACAGTCTTCGGGATGAATATGGCACACAGAATAAACAGGATAGCTACACTGGATACCGTAATCAATTGGGTACGTGTAGATACCTTGCCGCTGATGATTGTACTCGTAAGACGACCTACCAACATCAGTAACCAGTAAATGGCTGCAATGGCTCCACCGATGGCTGCACCATTGAAGAGGATGCCTGCACCTTTGTCAGAAGAATCGGCAAGGTAGAAGTTCAGGGTGCCCGGAATACCGATTTCGATGCCTACATATACGAAAATGCCGAATACGCCTAATACGGTATGACGGAAATTCCAAGGGCTGTGGCTGAATTTTTCTTCTTTTACATTCCCTTTGTGTAGATGGGGTTCAGGAATCGCTACAAATGAAATGGCGATGAAAGAAAGTACAAATACGCCCATTGCAATGAAAAGCAAGGGAGTTACGTCCGACATTGCCGTTTCTGGAGTAACGGTTCCAATGAGTACACCTACAAACAAAGGGGTCAGTGTACCCGATAAAGAGTTCAAGGCACCTCCAGCCTGAATGAGCTGGTTTCCTTTGTTACCGCCTCCGCCAAGAAGGTTCAGCATGGGGTTTACTACGGTGTTCAGCATACACACACAGAAACCGCAAATAAATGCTCCCAATAAGTAAATGATAAAATTCAACTTGATAGCATACGCTCCCATGTTGAATACATCAACTTCGGCTCCTACCAGACTGGAAAGATACTGGGTAAACAATCCCAAGAATCCCACAGCCATAGCGATAAGGGCGGTTTTTTTATAACCTATCTTTACCAGCATGTTTCCCGCCGGGATTCCCATAAACAGGTAAGCAAGGAAGTTCATCATGTTTCCCATCATGCCCAAAGTGTTAGCTCCCGCATATTGATTCTTCCAAATGGTGCCGAAAGGAGCGGCAAGATTGGTAACGAAAGAGATCATCGCAAATAAGAAAAACATCGTGATGATTGCGATGAGATTACCGTTCTGTTTTTGTTGATTCATGGTTTAATATTAAAAAAGGTTAGTAACACATTAGTTTTCAAGATAAATCTAAGAATTTTCTTAATTGATGGCTTATCAAGCTTCTACTCCGAATTTATACACCGTAACCTGATGATAGGTTTCACCCGGATTCAATACTGCTGACGGGAAATGTGGCTTATTAGGTGTGTCGGGGAAGTGTTGTGCTTCGAAACAGATGGCACTGCGTTCGGGGAAGGTTGCGCCATGCCAGCCTGCAAAGCCGCCTTGCCAGTTTGCCGTATATACTTGCACGCCCGGTTCTGTCGTATATACTTCAAGCGAACGTCCGCTTTGAGGTTCTACGCATTTGGCTGCAAATGCCAATTCACCCACTTCCTTTTTATTGACAATATACGTATGGTCGTATCCCTTGCCGTATATCAATTGTTGGAACGGTTCATTGATACGGCTGCCTACACTATGAGGCATACGGAAATCCATTGGAGTATCAGCAACCTTTAAAATTTCTCCCGTAGGGATAGAATATTCATCTATGGGTACGTAGAAATCGGCATTAAGGGTAAGAATATTGTTTTCTACACTGGGGGTTGGTTTCTCCAGACCCGACAAACTGAAAAATGCATGATGGGTAAGATTAACTAATGTCGTACGGTCGGTCGTAGCTGTGTAGGTAAGGATAAATTCGTTTTCGTTGGTAAACGTGTAAATGACTTGAACTTTCAAGTTGCCGGGGAAGCCTTCTTCACCGTCTTTTGACAGATAACTTAAAGTAAGGCTTTGTTTGCTGGTCTGCTCGGCATCCCATACGCGTGAATGAAAACCTGTGGGACCTCCGTGAAGCGAGTTGGGACCATTGTTTATTGCCAGTTGGTATTCTTTTCCGTTCAATTGGAATTTACCTTTGGCGATTCGGTTGCCATACCGTCCGATAAGTGTACTTAAGAACGATTCGGGGCTATGGATAACTCCGTCCAGTGTGTCGTGTCCTTGAATCACGTTGGCAAGCTTGCCGTTCTTGTCCGGAACCATAATAGCCACTAAAGCTCCTCCGTAGTTGGTTACTGCCATTTCGGCACCTTTGTCATTCTTCAGAATGAATAAATCAACTTCTTTACCATCGATTGTACGTTGAAAATCGCTTCGCTTTACTCCGCAAAGGTTATTTTCATAATAAAATGTGTTAATCATGATCTTGAATATCCTTTCTTTTTTGATGTTACTTCTATAAAATGTATGCAAATAAAAAGATTTTATTCAAGATATACAAGCAATTTTGTTAATTATTTCATGATGTATGGCAAGTGGATAATAAATCGGCAACAATAAAGCTGCTTCCTCCTACGAAAATCAAATCTTCGGGGCCGGCTTCTGTTAAGGCGGTTTCTAAAGCAATTTTTACATTCGGGTAGCTTTTGCCGTGCAATCCGAATGCCGAGGCTTGCTTTTGCATTTCTTCGGCAGGCAACGCGCGTTTCACGCTGGCTTGTGTGAAATAGTATGTCGCATCGGTAGGCAAGAGGGCGAGCACGCCGTGTATATCCTTGTCGTTTACCATTCCGATAACGATGTGAAGCTTGCGGTAATGCTGGCATGCCAGTTGGCGGACGATGTATTGGATACCGCCTACGTTATGTCCTGTGTCGCATATGACGGCAGGATGGCTTGATAACCGTTGCCAGCGTCCTTGCAGTCCGGTCAGTTCGCACACATTTGCAAAACCGTTGCGCACGTCCGCATCCGTGAAGCGGTAACCGGCTTTCCTCAGTTGGCGGATAGCGGAAAGAAGTGTGTTGGTATTCTTTTCCTGGCACAAGCCGCCCAGCTCTCCTTTCAAGTTGGCATAGTCCTGAGTTTGATATAAATAATGCCCGTCGTCGGTATGGGTGGCATTTATCAATAGGTGTTCTTCTTCGGCAAATACGATGGGAGCGTTTACCGATGCGGCTTTCTCGGCAAATACAGGTTTGGTTTCCGAAGTCGTTTCGCCGATGACTACGGGAGTGCCAGGTTTGATGATGCCTGCTTTTTCTCCTGCTATCTTGGCCAATGTATTGCCTAAGAACTGTATATGGTCGAAGCTGATGTTGGTGATGACGCATACATCCGGATGGATGATGTTGGTGCAATCCAGCCGTCCGCCTAACCCGACTTCGATGACCGCTACGTCTACCGCTTGCCGGGCGAAATAATGAAAAGCCATGGCGGTGGTCAACTCGAAAAACGACGGATGCAGAGGTTCGAAGAAATGACGGTGTTTTTCCACGAAACCGATGACGAATTCTTCTGGTACGGGCACGCCGTTTATCCGGATTCGTTCGCGGAAATCCGTTAAGTGGGGCGAAGTGTAAAGCCCTACCCGGTAACCTGCCGATTGCAGGATGGCTGCCAATGTGTGCGAACAAGACCCTTTTCCGTTTGTTCCCGCTACATGGATGGTGCGGAATTGCTGGTGCGGATGGCCGAAATATTCGTCTAATGCGTATGTGTTTTCAAGTCCTTCCTTGTATGCGTCTTTGCCTACTTGCTGAAACAAAGGGGCACTATTATATAAATAGGTAAGAGTTTCTTGGTAATTCATCTTTATATAGCAAATTAGTTCCTGGTTTAATACCACCACGGGTAATCATTTTTCCGGCCTTCGATGCCGATACTGAACGAACTGCTTTCGCCCAGTTTGAAGTTAATCATTCCACCAATGCGGTCGGGCGTATAGTTGGGTAGGGGATACCAGTAAGGCATACGGTTGGGCATGAACGATTTGTTGCCGTATGCATAGATGCTGATTTTGTCGGTGAGCCGGTAGGCAGCTACTCCGGCTATACCTACGTTGCGATAGCGTAGGAATCCCCAGTCCATATTAGTAGCATACAGTCCGCCTGCTACGCTCAACCGGTCGGTGACCGGTACGGCATACATAAAGGCAAAATCTTGTCCGAAGCCTACTCCCGATGGGGCATACCGGCTGGGGCTGAATGTGACATTCAGTCCGATGGAAGCATTGAATCCTTTATGCAGCTCCCATGTGGCGTAATTGTAGTCGAAAGGCGTGATGCCATACATGCTGAAAGGGCGGAACGGCGAAGAAAAGCTCACGGGCGATTGCAAAGCTACGCTTAACGTGTCGGCTTGCAATGAGTCGGGTAGGGCACGTACGTCCTGCTTAGCCTGTATGTCAGGTTGTTGTTCGGTTTGCGCTTTTGCCGTGGCAGACAAGCAGATAACCGTTATAAAAACAAACCAACTTCGCTTCATCATAATCACTCCTTTTTTATTTATCAGTTCAAAGATACAGATAATCTGCCAGTAGGAGAAAGACAGAAACGGAGATTAACGGAGATTAACGTAAAATAAATGCGGAATTCATATAACGTAAAACATCCTTTTGTGGAATGTTTTCCAGGCTTTGAGGAGAAGTGTAGTTTGAGCCGATGAGATAGCCGCGTTCCTATACAGCTATCTTCACCGGCCAATGAGTTTATGCTATTCTGGAAAGTATCGGATTAGTCCAGCTCTACCAGTTCATATTTCTGGCTTCCGATGCCTAATTGTTCGGCATAGTCGAGGGTGTGCATGCCGTGGCGCGAGTCGATGCGTTCTATCAGGTGGATTTTCCCGTGGTCTTTCGAAGAGCGGACCAGGTCGGTGCAAGCTTTGTCCAATGCGACGGGGTCGAGCGAGGCAAGGATGCCGATGTCGCCCATTTGAGGATCGGCAGGAGAGGAGTCGCAATCGCAATCCACCGAGAGGTTGTTGGCCACGCTGATGTAGAGAATGTTTTCTCCGCAATGGTCGATAACCGCCTTGGCGGCTTCTGCCATGGATTCCAGAAAGTCATCTTGTTCCGGATTGCCCCAGCTGGTCGTGCTGGCACCTGCGGAGTGGATGTTCCGTTTCCCGTTCGACGAGGCGATGCCGATGGAGATGTTCTTGATGGCACCCCCGAATCCTCCCATGGCATGTCCTTTGAAGTGGGAGAGTACAACGGTAAAGTCATAGTTCAGGTAATTCTTCCCTACGATGTCCGATTTCAGGTGCTTGCCGCCTGTAACCGGCAATTCCGTTTCGCCTTCGGCATCCATGATGTCCACCGGGGCGATGGCGGTGAAGCCGTGGTCTTTAGCCGCTTGCAGGTGGCTCTGGGTATCTCCGCGCTTGCCTCCGTAGGCGGTATTACATTCTACGATAGTGCCGTTCACTTTCTGCACCAGGTCTTTTATCAATGCGGGCTGAAGGAAGTTGTGTCCGCCCGGTTCGCCGGTGCTGAGCTTTACCGCTACTTTCCCCTTGGCTTCACGCCCTAAGGCTTCGTAGATTTTGACCAAGTTCTCTGAATTGATTTCTTTGTAGAAATACACTTTCGGAAGGTTCTCGTTGCTCTCGGCAGCCTTGTTTTCCGAGGATTGCGCATGTCCGCATCCGACGGTGCTTGCCAGTGTGAATGCCGCGCAGATTAAAGTTTGAAATGTCTTTTTCATGTTTCGTTTTATTTTAGGGTAAATAGAATTCTTTCGTTATATAATGCCTGTAATTGACCCATGTAATGGTATTCGAAAACGAATATATACTGCCTTTGCCGATGCAGTTATCTTCGAAGGCAGTTTCATATATACTGAAACTGCCTTCGAAGTATATATTCGTTTGGAAAGTGATATATCTGGCATAATCCGGGCATTTATATGGGATTAGAAATGGATATGGATTCCTCCCAAGAATGTGGCTTTCGGCATGGGATAGCCAGCCATGATTTCGTAGCGTTGTGCCAAGAGGTTCTCGCCGCGCACAAAGAGCGAGGCATACGGGCACAGGCGGTAGCTGGCACGCAAATTCCAAAGCACGAAGTCCTCGGTACTGGCAGGGCTGACGGAGGTATATAGCCCTTTGATGTACTGGATGCCGGTCGACACGCCCCAGCTTCCTTGCCGGAAGTCGGCGCCGGCATACAGCTTGTGCTCCGGAGCCGAGATGACAGGATGTTCCATGTGCACCCAGCTGTAGTTGGCGTTTACGTTCCATTGGCGGTTGATGCGGTAGGTAATGTTCCCTTCCGCTCCCCAATTCTCGATTTCGCCTGAGTTGACGTTGTGGGGGCGTCCGTCTACAGGAGTCGTCATAATCAGGTTGTCTCCGTTGATATAATAGAGGTTTACGCCGTAGCTCAGGGCACCGTCTAAAAGGTGCTGGGTGTACGAAAGCTCGTAGTTCATCATCCGTTCCGGCTTCAGGTCGGGATTCTGTGGCGGGAACATATACATTTCGCGGATGGTTGGGTTGCGGAAACCCTTGCTCACCATGGCTTTCAGTTCGGCGTTCTTGGGCAGGTGGAAGGCAAGCCCGCCTTGTGGAACCAGTTCGGTGCCTACGTGTGAGTGGTGGTCGACACGTAATCCTACGTTGAGCGAGAGCCATGTTCCGATGTCCTGACGGAAATCGACGTAACCGGCAAACTCGTCTTGTTTCTTGTCTACGCCCGGTGTGCGTGCTCCGTCGGCTATGGCTTCGTTCCACGATTCTCCGCCGAAGTGTTGGTAGTCGAAGCCCAAGGTCAGGCGGTTGCCCGTATAAAGCTCGGCGCTCTGATACCACGACACGCCCATCATCAGGTCTTTCGAATGGAAGAGGGAGGTTTGCGGCTCTTCGCCGGCATGGTATCCGTCGTTTATCTTGTGCCTTCCAAAGTTGTAGAAGAAGCTCAGTGCGCCCGAAGTCCGTTCGTACCGGTTCTCCAGCATAGCCGAAGCCATTCCTCTTGTAATCCGCGAGTCGTTGTCGAAAAGCCGGTCGGAAACCTCTCCGGGATTGGAAGCGTTGAAGTGGGTCACGTTGACATCTCCCCATAGCTTCCAGTTCGGGTTAAAGTCGTATGCTAATTTGGCATAGCCTCCATATTGCTCGAACGCCATGTCGGGGCGGTGTCCGTCGGTGCGGATATACGATGCCGACACGGTTCTGCTGAACCGTCCTTTCTTCACGCGGTTGGTCGCTTCCGCCTGTGCTGTCCCATACGAACCGCCTCCTAAATTGATGTTCGTCTTCACGCCGTCTTCCTGCATTTTCCGTGTGACGATGTTGATGACTCCCCCCATGGCATTGGAACCGTAAAGCACCGATGCCGGTCCGCGCAACACTTCCACCCGCTCGGCAAGCATGGTCTGGTAGGCATCGGAAATAGGATGCCCGAAAAGTCCCATGTATTGCGGATGCCCGTCGATGAGCACCAGCATCTGTGCGCTTCCCGACATGCCGCGCAGGCTGATGCCTCCGGCTGCACCGGTAGATACGCCATATCCCATCACGCCCCGGCTGGTAACGAAAAGCCCCGGAACTTGCTCGGTCAGTGCCGGAAGCACGGAAGGCTGGTAACGGTTTTCCAGTTGGGCGCGGTTTACTATCGAAATGGTCATGGGAAGGTGGCGGATATCCGTCGCGTTGCGTGTGCCGGTCACTACCGTTTCTTCCAGTATATAGTTGTGCCGCATCTTCAATGAGTCTGTAAGTTCTGTGGCATTAAGAGCCGTCAGAAGCAGGCTGTAAGCCAAGATGGGTAAAATCAGTTTCTGTTTCATCTTTGTTTCGTTTGAATGGTTGTTGTTTTCGATGTGCAAAGATAAAACAGAAAAATGTATCTTTTTTATACATATTACGGATTTTGCAACCCGGATTACGCTTGTGTCTGCTTGTATGTAATTCGCATGATATATAATACTATGGTGGACTTATCATGAACGAAGAAATCAGGGGATTGAATATCCGCAAACATCCTGTGTAGGGACAAAATGCGGATATTCATGCCAATCAGGAGTTAAAAGGGAGTTATAGGTAGTTATCGCCCACAGGGCGGGCTGGAAGTTAGATGCCAATACCTTTTTGCGCCGCTTCTGTAGAGACGATGTGCACATTGTCTCTACTACGTGGCATATACAAAATGCACAAAATAAATACCGCGTGAAGTATAACTTCTGAACGAAGTGATAACTCCTGTGAAACATAACTACGTCTAACTCCTGATTCGCATTATTCATTAAAAAGGAAATATGACCGGGCTTACAGAAATTCTGCGCCAAAAGAGAGAGGGAGCAGGCTTTTGACGCCTTGCAGGCAATAAGTCTCGCGTACACCATACAGCAAAATGCGTATCGGGAGGCTGTAGCGTCGTTCGGTTTCGAGCAATACCTGTCGGCATGCCCCACAGGGAGGAATGGGCGAGTCGAGGAATCCTTGAGTATTTCGGGCAGCTATGGCAAGTGCCTTTACCCCTTGATCGGGATAGTGCGAGTTGGCATAGAACAGGGTAGTGCGTTCGGCACAAGTACCCGAGGGATAAGCAGCATTTTCTTGGTTGGAACCAGTGACGACTGTGCCGTCTTCGAGTAATGCTGCGGCCCCTACGGCAAAATGCGAATAGGGAGCATAGCTTTGGGAGGTAGCTTCTTTGGCAGCATCTATCAGTTGGCGGTCTGCTTCGCTTAGCTCATCGTACGAGCAGGCGCATACGGGGATTTCGATACGGAAATTTCTCATAAGCTTTGTATTTTTGTACAAATAAACAGAAAAAAAAGGAGATTTCCTATCTTGTGTTGCTTTTATTCGTGCGAACACTTATCTTTGCCTTTGGATAAACATAAAAAGGAAATGAAAAACTTAACGTATTGGTTGGTTATGGTGGTCTTGTTGCTTGCTGCAAGCACGGCTTCGGCACAACGGAACAAGGCATACGAGGAATATATCAAGAAATACCGAAGCATAGCGGTGGACGAAATGAAGCATTATCGTATCCCGGCAAGCATTACGCTGGCGCAGGGTCTGCTGGAGTCGGGGGCGGGCAGGAGTCAGCTTGCCCGGAAGTCGAATAACCATTTCGGTATCAAGTGCGGTGGCTCATGGGACGGACGTTCGGTGCGTTATACCGACGATGCACCTAATGAATGTTTCCGTGCTTACAAACACGTAAAGGATTCGTATCGTGACCATTCCAAGTTTTTGCGTTCGGGTGCCCGTTATGCTTTTCTTTTCCGACTCAAGATAACCGATTACAAAGGGTGGGCAAAGGGGTTGAAAAAAGCGGGTTATGCTACTGACCCCAATTATGCCAATCGCCTGATAAACATCATCGAGACCTACGACCTTGACAAGTACGACCGCAAAGGGGGATTGAAATGGGCAGAAGAGTTCCCTAACCCGCACCAGCCTTATCTGGCGAATGAATTGCTTTACGTGATAGCCCGTCCAGGCGATACGTTCAAGAGCATAGCCAAAGAATTTGATCTGAAAAAGAAGAATGTACGCAAGTACAACGAGTTGCCCAAGGACTACACGTTCCGTGGAGGCGAAATTGTCTATCTGGAAGAAAAACGCAAGAAAGCCACCCAGGATCACATCTCTTATGCCGTGAAGCAAGGAGACTCGATGTACACAATCTCGCAGATGTTCGGCATCAAATTGAAGAATCTTTACCAATTGAACGGGATGAAAGAAGATGCTCCTGCTCCAAACGTGGGAGATATTATCTGGTTAAGGTAAAAAGTGTGGGGAATGTCCGCAAATATCCGGAATAATGATGTGCGAAATGAAGTTTATTTTCGTTTTCAAGGGGGAATGGCGGACATTCATATCATTCTTTGTTCTCAGCTGCTCGTAAAATCAAGGAAGTAGCTCCTAAGGTAAAAATGGCTCCGTCTTCCAACCGGACACGATCCTTGGGGCCTAACAAGTCATTCATGACAAAAGTGCCGGTAATGCTGTTATTGTCGCGTAAGGTATACACTATTTGTCCTTGCTTGTCTCGCTTCACATTTAGAATACAATGCCGACGGTCCATGCTTGGGTCATTGGTTTCAATGGGAATATCTACTTCTGTACCTTTTGACCGGCGTCCGATGAGATTGTCACCTTCGTGTAACGGGATTACTTGTTTGTAGCCAAATACATTTTCAATTGCTACAACGTTTCCCCAATCTTTCAATCCTTCTCTTTCGTCAATGACTTCTTCCCGGCGTGTTCCTGCATTTAACTTGGTTTTTCCGATACGGATGGCAAACTGTTTCTTGCATTGATCGCACACAAATACCAACGACTGCCCTTCGCTGTATTTGGTCTCATCAAATTGTATATAATTGTCACACTTAGGACATCTTACTCTTTTCATATTCTTTAGGGCTTTATTTGGAAATGAATATCCATGCCGAAGCAAAGTCTGGTTGTTTCTTCAACTCTTTTATTTTCTGATAGGCATCGGCCTTATTTGCATAGTTAACTAATGAAACACGATAATGGTTTTGCGACACAATCACCTGGGCATCTGCATATCCTTTTTGTTTCAAACCGTTAACCACTTTCTCTGCATCAGCCGCATTGGTAAGGCTTGCCACGATAATGTGGTTGTTGCCCCCATGTTTTTTGGTGGAAATTGTTTTTGGGGTAGTCTGCTGAGCTTTCTCTTTTACGGTCCGGTCATTTTTTTTCGCTGAAACTTTTTTCTCAATACGTGCTTCTACCTTTTCGGTCTTTATGGTAACCGGCTTTAAGGTATTGACATTATTTTTTAATTGTTTTTTTTCGTTTTTCTGTTGATTTGAATTTTGTTCAGAAGTTTTTTGCCGAATAGGAGAGATGACACTTGATGCTGCAGATTGATTCCGGATTGCAGCAAACAGACCTTCCGAGCCCAATGATGCATAATTCGCCTCGTCAATGTAGGTATTCTTTACAGGAACAGAACACAAGAAAAACAACAAGATCGTAGCTGCGACGACCGCTATGCTACGTGTCCAATGCCAAGATGTGGGGTTTGTCTTGTTGGCAGATAGTCGGGGCAACCGTTCTTCTCTTTCCTTTTTTACATTTAATGAAGTGCTGAAAGCCAGTTTTTGAAATGTAAAAGTTTCCAATCCATAAAGGGAAGGAGTGAAAAATCCATTTTCTGCCGGCTCGAATTCATAAACACCATTCATGTTGTAATACAAACTTCCCACCTGTCCCAAGGATACACTGCCTTCTTGATACAGTTTTTCTTTCAATGCATTTACCACATTCTCGATTTTCCGGCTGGCATCCGGGAAATCAGTATTATAGGTCTGCATATAAGATTGCACCAGTAACCCATCATTCATCACTAACTTCGGGTTAAACCCAATGGTACGTACCGGTGGATAAAATTCCCGCATCTCCTTATTATATATAGAAGAACGGTAATGAGCTATAAAGCCTCCCAAGCCTGGAACGATGACACAATCGTTCTCTAACAGCAATACTTCAATATGTTTAGCTAATTCAATCATACTGCAAATATAAGATTTTTTTCTGTTATTTTATGTGACTTGAGTAATTTGTTATACATTTGTGGCAAGAAATGAAATAAAAACCAAGAAAACACAGCATAAGAAAATGAGAAAAGTATTATTGGCAGCACTTTTCGCGTTTTTAGTTACAGCCTGTGCAGAGAACAGAAACAAACAGGATGGACAGGCCCAAAACGAACGCAACCAACTTGCTAAACAGCAATTACAAGGTATCTGGGTAGACGAGAACACAGAGTTGCCGATGTTGAAAATAGCTGGTGACAGTATCTATCTTGCTAGCCAGGTTAATACTCCGTTTCGTTTCAGTATTTCAGGAGATACGCTTATTGCGCATAGTTCTGAAAGGGTGACTTATCGTATTACCAAGCTTGAGCCACATGTATTTCAATTCTATACGTCGCAGGGTGATTTGATTACTCTTCATAAATCAGATACTGACACAATACCATTTGGTTATCAGACGGTTATTGAACCGGTACAAAAGGAAGTTATCGAAAAAGATTCAGTATTCTTTTATCAAGGGAACCGCTATAGAGGATATGCCTATATCAATCCTTCCAGTAAAAAAGTGTATCATCCGGTAGTAACGGAAGAAGGGATGATTGTTGATAATGTGTATTTTGATAACATTATTCATATTTGTGTGTTTCAGGGCAAACAAAGGTTGTATGCCAAAGATATTAATAAAGAGATGTTTGAAAATATCATACCTGCCGATTTCTTAAAAATGGCCATTCTTTCCGACATGAGTTTTATGGGGGTTGATTCTGACGGATATCATTATCAGGCTACAGTCAGTATGCCCGATGAATTGTCGTGTTATTATGTGACTATTTTGATCGACAGGCAAAACAATATATCCTTTAAATTGAAAGAATAGCTTTTATCTCTCAGATGGTTAGGCTCTTTTACAGATCGCAGAAACTGTTTTGAATTTCTTCAGAAAGTTTTTCTTGGCTTGATGCATTCGTTTTCGTGTGTGCTTGGGGCGATTTTTGGGTTCTTTCCGCTGCTGCTCTTCGTCAGATAGCCCGCTATCTTCCTCATAGTAGAGATGCAAGATTTTGCGCCTCTGCAAGAAATCATCCCCAATCAGCACACGATAAATTCAAAACAGTTTCTCACCCTTGACAATATTTCAATGATTCTTTTAATCTGGTATTGTTGAACCTGCTTTAGCCGGTTATAATGTTTTGATTTTAGAATTATACCGGAGTATTGAATATAAATAGGGCATACAGCCTAAAAAAAAACACAGAAATAAGAATGTATTCGTTTTTTTTGTTACTTTTGCACAGTTTTGGGTTTCTTGTGCGAAAAGAGAAGCCTTTTGCTTAAGTCATATACTAAAATGGCTTAACTTATTGAAAAATGTAACAATAAAAGAATAAGGCATGATACACAAAGTATTGATCGCTAACCGTGGCGAAATAGCCGTGCGGGTGATGCGCTCCTGTCGGGAGATGGGCATTCGTACTGTGGCTGTTTTTTCGGAGGCCGACAGGACTGCACGCCACGTATTTTATGCAGATGAAGCCTGCCTGATAGGACCAGCCGCTTCACGCGAAAGTTATTTAAACATCGATAAGATTATTTGGGCAGCCAAACACCATGGCGTAGATGCTATTCATCCAGGGTATGGCTTCTTGTCCGAAAATTCGGAGTTTGCACGCCGCTGCCGCGAAGAAGGCATCATCTTCATTGGTCCCGATCCGGAAACGATGGATGCTATGGGCGATAAGATTTCTGCGCGTAAGCACATGATTGCGGCAGGAGTACCTGTAGTTCCAGGTACGGAGCAACCATTGCAGAGCGTAGAGGAAGCTAAGGAAATCTGTAACCGTATCGGTTATCCTGTGATGCTGAAGGCATCGATGGGTGGTGGAGGCAAAGGTATGCGACTCATACATAGCGAAGATGAAGTGGAAGAGGCCTACAACACCGCCCGTTCAGAATCGATGTCCTCTTTTGGTGATGACACCGTGTATCTTGAGAAATTCGTGGAAGAACCACATCACATCGAATTTCAAATTTTAGGAGACAACTATGGTAATGCCGTTCATCTCTTCGAACGTGAGTGTTCTATCCAGCGGCGTAATCAAAAAATTGTGGAAGAGACTCCATCTCCTTTCGTCACACCTGAACTTCGTCAGAAGATGGGTGAAGCGGCTGTCGCAGCTGCAAAAGCAGTTCATTATAAAGGTGCCGGTACCATCGAATTTCTCGTTGACAAACATCGCAATTTCTATTTCCTGGAAATGAATACCCGTTTGCAGGTAGAACATCCTATTACTGAAGAAGTAGTGGGCGTTGATTTGGTAAAAGACCAGATCCGTGTGGCCAACGGCGAACCGCTTCACTATAAGCAGGAAGACTTAAAACAGCGTGGTCATGCTATTGAGTGCCGAATCTGTGCTGAAGATACAGAAAATAATTTTATGCCTTCGCCGGGCATCATCCGTCAATTGACAGAACCCAATGGCATTGGGGTGCGTATTGATAGTTACGTATACGATGGCTATGAAATTCCTATTTATTATGACCCGATGATTGGTAAACTTATCGTGTGGGCCACTACCCGCCAGTTTGCCATCGAACGTATGCGTCGTGTGCTTTACGAGTATAAGATTACAGGACTGAAAACCAACATCTCTTACTTGCGCCACATCATGCATGTACCCGACTTTGTAGAAGGTCATTACGACACCCTCTTTATTCCCAAGCATCAGGAAATGTTGCGCGAGTGGGCAGGACAGAAAGAAGAAGAGACGGAGAATATTGCCATGATTGCCGCTTACATCGATTACCTGATGAACTTGGAAGAAAACAAATCGGGAGCCACTGATAACCGTCCTATTAGCCGCTGGCGTGAATTTGGTTTGAAGAAAGGAGTATTACGGATTTAAGGATTCAATACACATGGAAATACATATCGGAGAAAGAGTTGCTGACGTTTCGTTAGTCAGCAAGGAAGGAAACAAGGTGCAGCTTACGATTGATGGTGTGCCTTACGACGTGGACATTGTGATGGCAGAAAACGGTAGTTGTTCCATATTGCATAATGGCAAATCGTATAATGCCGAACTCATCCGTAAAGAAGGAGGCAAGAGTTATACGGTAAACGCGCATTACCAGTCATACAATGTTGACATCATCGACTCTCAGGCCAAGTACCTGCGTATGCGCAAAGGAGCCGACGAGAAACAGCAAGATAAGATTGTCTCACCTATGCCGGGTAAAGTGGTGAAGATACCTGTCCAGGTAGGTGACCGTTTGGAGGCTGGTGACATCGTGGCGGTGATTGAGGCCATGAAGATGCAAAGCAACTATAAAGTGAATAGTCCGTGCGTGGTGAAGGAAATTCTGGTGAACGAAGGTGACTCAGTTAACAGCAACCAGATAATCATGACGCTGGACGTGATAAACGAAGAATAACCAAACAATAAGACAAAATGACTACAGCAGAACAATATAAAAAATTTGAGGAGCTTGACAAACTGGCTTCCCAAGGTGGAGGCGTGGAACGCGTGGAAAAGCAGCACGCCAACGGTCATATGACTGCCCGTGAACGTATCGACATGTTGCTCGACAAAGGAACGTTTAATGAATTGGACAAATTGGTGGTTCATCATTGTACTGATTTCGGGATGGACAAGAAGCATATTCCCGGTGATGGCATCGTATGTGGGTATGGCAAAATAGACGGACGGTTAGTGTACGTGTATGCCTACGATTTTACTGTATATGGTGGGACACTGAGCACCACTGGAGCTAAGAAAATCGTTAAGGTTCAAGAACTGGCGTTGAAAAACGGTGCACCGGTTATCGCGTTAAATGACTCGGGTGGTGCACGCATCCAGGAAGGCGTGGGTAGTATTTCAGGCTACGCTTCTATCTTTTATCAGAACACGATTGCATCGGGTGTCATCCCACAGATTTCAGCTATTTTAGGTCCTTGCGCAGGAGGAGCTTGTTACTCACCGGCACTCACCGACTTTATCTTTATGGTGAAGGAAAAAAGCCATATGTTCATCACCGGTCCTGATGTGGTAAAAGCGGTTACCCACGAGGAAGTGGATAAGGAAGAGTTAGGCGGAGCTTACACTCATAGTAGCAAGAGTGGTGTGACTCATTTTCTTTGCGATACTGAAGAGGAAACTTTGATGAGTATCCGCGAACTGCTGAGTTTCTTACCTTCCAATAACATGGAAGATGCGCCGAGTATGCCCTGCACCGATGACATCCGTCGTGCTGATGAGTCACTGATGAGTGTCATACCGGATGATCCTAACATGCCTTATGATATCAAAAATATTATTGAGCCGGTAGTAGATGACCATTATTTCTTTGAAGTGATGCCCCACTTTGCCAAGAACATTGTAATCGGTTTCGCCCGTCTGGGCGGACGCTCGGTGGGTATCGTAGCAAATCAGCCTGCCTACTTAGCTGGCGTGCTTGATATCGATGCTTCCGACAAGGCTGCACGTTTTATCCGTTTCTGCGACTGTTTCAACATTCCTATCGTGACGTTCGAAGATGTACCGGGTTTCTTGCCGGGTTGTACGCAGGAGCATAACGGTATCATCCGCCACGGAGCTAAAATCGTGTATGCATACGCCGAGGCTACTGTTCCTAAAATCACAGTCATCACCCGCAAGGCATATGGCGGTGCCTACATTGTAATGAATAGCAAGCCTATCGGTGCCGATGTAAACTTCTCGTATCCTACAGCCGAAATTGCTGTGATGGGAGCTGATGGAGCCGTAAATATTCTTTATCGCAAGGCTACGCCCGAGGAAAAAGCGCAGGCCATCGAGGAATACAAGGAGAAATTCTCGAACCCGTACCGGGCTGCCGAGCAGGGGTATATTGATGAAATCATTTTGCCTAAGGATACGCGCTTTAAATTAATCCAAGCATTGGAGATGACTCAAAACAAGAGTCAGAGTAATCCCCCGAAAAAACACGGGAATATGCCTCTATAAAATATGACCAATTAGTTGGTTCCTAAGAACCAACTAATTGGATACAATATGTATAGTCAATCAAAAATGAAATGCGAAACATCATTGGTCATGTTGAATCAATGCATTGAGGAATTTTCGCAAACCAATTTTGTTCTCCTATATAAGAAGCTGTTTTGAATTTCTCCAAAAAGTTTTTCTTGGCTTGATGTATCCGTTTTCGTGTGTGCTTTGGGCGATTTTTTGGTCCTTTTCGCTCCTGTTCTTCGTCA
>NZ_NFJG01000093.1:0-18679 GCF_002159755.1 Bacteroides sp. An269 | reverse complement strand
TCCTGTTCTTCGTCAGATAGCCCGCTATCTTCCTCATCACAGAAGCGAAAATGCCTCAAAAACTCATCCCAAATCATCGCACGATAAATTCAAAACAGCTTCTAAAAAATATTTTTCTCTGTATTCTCTCTGTGGCAAGTTCTTAATCCTTTTTTATCTGTGTAATCTGTGGTGAAAATCACATTACAGGTTTTCAATAAAGAAATTCGCTACGCGGTTCATCAGGTGTGTCCGGGTGTTTCCTCCTGATATGCCGTGGTTGCGGTTGGTATAGATTTGCATATCAAACTGGATGCCCGCCTGTACCAGCGCCTCGCTGTATTCGGCACAATTCTGATAATGCACGTTATCGTCTGCCGTACCGTGTATCAGAAGCAGGTTTCCGTGAAGCTTCGGTGCCCGGAGAATGGCAGAACCGGCACGGTATCCGTCGCCGTTCTCTTTCGGAGTGCGCATAAAGCGTTCGGTATATACCGTATCATAAAAATGCCAGTCGCTGGGAGCGGCTATTGCCACACCAGCCTTGAAGACCGGCGTACCTTCGCTCATTGACATCAATGTCGTATATCCTCCGTAACTCCAGCCCCAGATTCCGATACGGTTGGCGTCTACATAAGGCAAGGTGCCGAGATAGCGTGCCGTTTCTACTTGGTCGTGCGATTCCTTTACACCGAGGAAAAGATACGTGCATTTCTCGAATGCAGCCCCTCGTCCGCCTGTACCGCGTCCGTCCACGCATACGCTGATGTAACCGTGGTCTGCCATGTAGGCTTCGAACATGCCTCCGTCGCTAAAGCTTCCGATGCCCCATTCGTCTAACACCTGTTGCGAGCCGGGACCGCTGTACTGGTGCATGATGACCGGATACTTCTTGTTCGGGTTGAAGCCGGCAGGTTTCATCATCCAGCCGTTCAGCTCTACGCCTTCCGTAGTGCGGAAAGTGAAGAATTCTTTCTGGGGCATATTCAGGGTAGCAAGTTGCCCCTTCAGTTTACTATTATCAAGCAAGGTGGTCAGTTCCCGTCCCCGGTTGTCATTGATTGTGATGAGGGTCGGAGTGTCTTTGCTGGAGTATTTATTGATGTAATAAGTCAAGTTTGTATTGAAAATAGCGGTATTGGTCCCCGTCCGCGTGGAAAGCTTCGTTTTCTTTCCTTTGCGGTCTATTTTGTAAACGGCACTCCGGAGCGGGCTTTCCTCGTTGCTGGTGTAATAGAACACATCGTTCTTCTGGTCCCAGCCCAAGAAATCTTTTACTTCAAACTCGCCTTTGGTCACCTGGCGCACCAGGTTTCCGCCGATTGTATATAAATAGAGGTGATTGTATCCGTCGCGCTCACTCATCAGCACGATGTTTTCGGGATAGAAACGGATGTTGCTGTATGCCTGTTCCTTAACGTACTGCTCCGATTCGTCGCGGATGATGCTCTTGCAGATGGCACTCCGCGGATTTGCCATGTACACGTTGAACCGGTTCTGGTGGCGGTTCAAGGTCATAATGGCAAGTTTCTCAGGGTCTGACGTGAATTTGATGCGGGGAATATAACCGTCCGCATCAAGCGGAAGGTCCATTTTACGGGTCACATGGCTCTTGATATCGAAAGTATGTACGCTCACTTTCGAATTCACTTCGCCGGCTTTGGGGTATTTATACGTATAAGCACCGGGATATGTGGCATACTCCGTGCGTTCGGGCGCCATGCCTTTGTACCACGGGAAGCTGAACATCGGCACTTGGCTTTCATCAAAGCGGATGTAAGCAATCATCTTGCTATCGGCACTGAAGTCGAAAGCACGGTTAAAGCCGAACTCTTCCTCGTATACCCAATCGGGAATACCATTTAATACCTTATTATATTCTCCGTCCTTTGTTACTTGCGACTCGCTATTGCCGAAGAGCAATTTGACAAGGAAGATGTTATTGTCGCGTACAAAAGCGATTTGGAATCCGTCGGGCGAGAAGAGTGGTACTTGTTGTGGCCCGTTCTTCGAAAGCGGTTCTATGGTATTGTTCCTTATATTATAAATGTAATATTCTGCCGTGAACGAACGGCGGTAGATAGGCTTTGTCTCGGTCTGGATGAGAATCAGCTTTTCATCGGGCGACATGATGTAATCATCAAACGACTTGATGGGGCAATCGCGCGCGGTTTCCACATCGAATATGCTTTCCACTTCTTTTCCGGTTTTAAACGAATACTTCACAATCCGTTTCCGGTCGGCACTGATTTGTGTGTAATGCTCACCGTCCAGCATCGGCTTGATGCCATAAATGTTTTGGGGGCGGTATGTTCCGTTAGCCACGTCTTGCAGCGTTACCTTCTGCTGTGCGAATGCACATACGAACGCCACGAGCAGGCAGCTTAATGCAAGTAGTCTTTTCATTGTAGTTGATAGTTTATATGGTTGTAATATCGGCAAAGGTATGAAAAAATACTTATATTTGCATAACCCGTTGTCAATGTTTGTATCGGAGCATGGAAATGCATGCTATTTATTTTACATTTTTAGAAACAGTTTTGAATTTATCGTGTGCAGATTTAGACCGATAAATTTAAAACAGTTTTTTATGGTTTGATGGGCTTGTATTCAGGAACGAGTGCTTTCATGATAATCCATCCGATGAGGTACGCCACCGAGCAGATGCAGAAGATGATGAAATATCCTGCCGGCTTTCCCGTAAAGCCCATAAAGGCGAGCTGGGTGTTGGCGGCATAATCGAACAGGACTCCCGAACCCATATTGATGAGCGAAGAGCCGATGCCTCCCGCCATGCCTCCGAAGCCGATGATGGTGGCAATGGCATTTTGCGGGAACATGTCGCTCACGGTACAATAAATATTGGAGGACCATGCCTGGTGGGCTGCTCCGGCTATACCTATAATAATTATCGGGTACCAATATGAATAGGCTCCCAGCGGTTGGGCTAGCAAGGTGATGATTGGGAAAAAGGCAAAGATAAGCATGGCGCGCATACGTCCCTTATAGGGGTTCATTCCTTTTTTCTCCACGAAGTAAGTGGGGAGCCAGCCTCCGATGATGGATAGCATTGTGATGGCATAGAGGACGAAGATGAGCAATTGTGCCATCGGGGCGTTGGAGGGCAGGTGGTAGACATCGCTCAAATAAGCGGGAGTCCAGAACAGGAAGAACCACCAGATGCCGTCGGTCAGGAATTTGCCTACGGCGAATGCCCATGCCTGTTTGTAGCGGATGCATTGCAGGAAAGACATCTTGGGCAGGTTTTCTTCTGTGGGCGAGGAGGCTTGAGGTGTTTTTTCTTCTTCTTCATTTTGTTCGATGTATGCCAGTTCGGCTTCGTTCACCCAACGGCTTTCGCGTGGGCGTTTGTAGAGGAACACCCAGAATCCCATCCATACGAAGCCTAACGCACCGATGATGACGAATGCCATTTCCCAACCGTTTCCTACGCCTAAATCGCGGAAATAGCTTGCCAGGGTAGGGATGCTGACCGGAGCGACAAGTGCACCGATTGCAGCTCCACTATTGTAGATACTGGTTGGGAAAGCACGGTCTTTCTTCGGAAAATACTCGGCGGCGACCTTGGTGGCCACAGGAAAATTGCCTGCTTCGCCGATGGCTAAAATACATCGTGCGGCAATGAAGAAATAAACGCTCACTGTGGCGATGCTTAGTGCCAATGCCGAACCGGTTTCGGCTTGTTTCAGGGCTTCTACATTATCTACGCCTACCCACCATTCGGTAGCGATGCCGCAAAAGGCATGGAGGCAGGCACCTAATGACCAGATTCCGATTGTCCAAAGATATCCTTTGCGTGTGCCCATCCAGTCGATGACCCGTCCGGCAAAAAGCATTCCAAGGGCATAGACGATGGCGAACACGCCGGCTATGAATCCGTAGTCGGTGTCAGTCCAATGGAATTCGGGTGCGATAAAGTCTTTCCATGTGAGCGAAAGAACTTGCCGGTCCATGTAGTTGATGGTGGTTGCCATAAAAAGCATAAAGCAGATGGTCCAGCGGAAGTTGGTCATCTTGTTTGGTCGTGTTTTCATAAGGGTTTATAGAAATTAATATGCAGAGCGGTATTTGCCTTCTTCACGGTCTTCCAGTATATTCAGGTAAGAGGCATAACGTGACTCACTGATGTAATGGTTCTCTACGGCTTCGCGTACGGCGCAGCCCGGTTCGTGCCGGTGGGTGCAGTTCCCGTACTTGCAATGCGCGGAGAATTCGAAAATCTCTTTGAAGTAATGGCTCAC
Source organism: Bacteroides sp. An269 (assembly GCF_002159755.1). NCBI lineage: Bacteria > Pseudomonadati > Bacteroidota > Bacteroidia > Bacteroidales > Bacteroidaceae > Bacteroides > Bacteroides sp. An269. The sequence goes on along the minus strand of NZ_NFJG01000093.1, from coordinate 14,438 downwards.
TTCTTCGTCTTTCATGTCGAAGGTGCCGAATCCTTTGATGCCCGGTGTGTCGATGATATATCCTTCGCCTTCTACGGGGAACATTTCAGAAAAAGTCGTGGTGTGCATGCCTTTGTTATGGGCTGTGGATATTTCTCCGGTTTTCAGGTGTGCTTCGGGCAGGATGGCATTGATAAGCGTTGATTTCCCTACGCCCGAATGTCCTGAAAAGAGGGTGATTTTCCCTTTCAGTTCTTCCTTTATTTCATTGATGCCTTCATTATTAAGGGCAGAAATGCGGAAGCAAGGATATCCGATATGGGTGTAAAGGTGAATAAGCCCTTCCAAATAGCGCAATTCGTCTTCCGAATAGAGGTCGGTCTTGTTGAATACCAGTGCTACCGGTACCCGATAGGCTTCGGCAGAGGCAAGGAAGCGGTCGATGAAGATGGTGGATGTTTCGGGATAATTGACGGTCACTACCAGCATGCACAGGTCGAGGTTGGCTGCAATGATATGCGATTGCTTGGAGAGGTTCGAAGCCCGGCGGATGATGTAGTTCTTGCGGTCTTCTATTTCGGTGATGAAGGCGGTTCCTTCGGGGTTCAAGGCGATTTGTACACGGTCGCCTACCGCAATGGGATTGGTGCTGCGTATTCCCTTCAGGCGGAAGTTCCCTTTTATCTTGCATTCAATCTGCCTTCCGTCTTCGGTCTTTACCACATACCAGCTTCCGGTGTTCTTGATGACTAATCCTTTTTCCAATGTTTTATTTAGTTGACTAGTTGACCAGGTACCAGGCACTAGGTCTTAGATACTCAAGCCGTATCAAGTAACCTGGTCAACTAGTATCTACAACCTAGTCAACTAGTACCTTGTAACCTAGTCAGCTATAAAATTATACAGTCATGATTTCTTTGTCTTTAGCCGCCAGCATGTCATCTATTTGCTTGATGTACTTGTCATGCGATTTCTGGAGCTTGGCTTCCGAATTCTTCTGCTCGTCTTCGGGCATACCGTCTTTTACAGCTTTCTTCAAGGAGTCGATGGCATCGCGGCGTGCATTTCGTACGCTTACTTTTGCCGTTTCACCTTCTGCCTTGCATTGCTTGGCGAGTTGTTTACGGCGCTCTTCTGTCAGTGGAGGGATGCCGATGCGGATGATTTCGCCGTTGTTTTCGGGCATGATACCCAGGTCGGAGTCGATGATCGCTTTTTCGATGATGCGGAACATGCTCTTGTCCCACGGTTTGATGGCGATGCTCCGTGCATCGGGGGTAGTGACCGCCGCTACATTATTAATAGGAACCATGCTTCCATATGAATCTACACGGATGCCGTCAAGCAGACGTACATCGGCTTTTCCGGCGCGGATATGTGCCAAAGCATCTTCCAGATACATGATTGCCATATCCATTTTTTCTTCAGCGCTGCTGAGGATAGTTTTAGAATCTGCCATATTCTTGTTGCTTTAAATATTTTGTCGATAAGTTTATGTGAACAAAAATAGGGGATTTTTTATTCTCTTGCAATAGTTTGTGAAGATTTTCGCTGGAAAGTGTGCAATCATCCGTCCTTTGACGCTTGTTTTCGGCTTCGCGGGCATGAACTTTGACGGATTATTCCAAAAAAAACGCCGAATATGTTTGTTTATGGAAAAATGTTACTATATTTGCGAACGATAAAACAATTATACATGAACCGGAACAATCTACATATCATTCTGATGTGTGCCACGGGGCGTATGTCCCTCTATACATCTGCCACTGGGATGACCCCTCGGGGTTGAGCGGTTGTATAATGGTGTTTCTACGTGATACACGCCTGTGGACGCAGGCATTTCTTCATTTTTATGATTCAATAATAAGTGTTTATAATTCATCGCACACAGATGAAACGGATTTTTTAAGGGTTCATCGTGTGCCATCAATTAGTTTTATCGAACAATCGTATGAAAGTATTGAAATTCGGCGGAACGTCGGTAGGTTCCGTCAACAGTATGTTGAATGTAAAGAAAATAGTTGAGGCGATAGATGATAAGGTAATCGTAGTGGTTTCGGCGTTGGGAGGCATCACCGACAAGTTGATAAAGACTTCGAACATGGCGGCATCGGGCGATTCGGGATACGAGAAAGAGATGAAGGAAATCGTGAACCGCCACATCGAAATGGTTTATACGGTGATTCCTGCGGGCGAGAAACGGGAGTTGCTCCTCGATTGTGTGAATGAGCTGCTGAGCGAATTGAAGGATATCTTTCAAGGCATTTACCTGATACGCGACCTTTCGCCCAAGACCTCGTCGACCATCGTAAGCTATGGCGAGCGTTTGTCTTCCATCATCGTGGCTACGCTCATCGACGGGGCACAATGGTTCGACTCCCGTCTGTTCATCAAGACGGAAAAGAAGCACAACAAGCATATCCTCGACTCGGAACTGACCAACCGTCTGGTGCGCGAGACCTTCCGTGAGATTCCGCGCGTATCGTTGGTGCCGGGCTTTATCTCGTCGGATAAGGATACGGGCGAAGTGACCAATCTGGGCAGGGGCGGTTCTGATTATACCGCTTCTATCATCGCCGCGGCGCTGGATGCCGATGTGCTGGAGATATGGACGGATGTGGACGGGTTTATGACCGCCGACCCGAGGGTCATCAGCACCGCTTACCCCATCACCGAACTGAGCTATGTGGAGGCGATGGAGCTTTGCAACTTCGGCGCGAAGGTGGTTTATCCGCCTACTATCTATCCGGTGTGCCATAAGAATATACCTATATTAATAAAGAATACATTCAATCCCGACGCTCCGGGCACTATCGTGAAGCAGGAGGCAGACCATTCTTCGAAAGCCATCAAGGGCATTTCTTCTATCAACGACACGTGCCTTATTACGATGACCGGACTGGGTATGGTAGGCGTTATCGGCGTGAACTACCGCATCTTCAAGACCCTGGCGGAGAACGGCATCAGTGTGTTTCTCGTATCGCAGGCTTCTTCGGAAAACTCTACTTCTATCGGCGTGCGCAATGAAGATGCGGCACTTGCCTGCAAGGTGCTCGATGAAGAGTTCGCCAAGGAAATCGAAATGGGCGAAATCAGCCCGATGAAAGCCGAGGGAGGGCTTGCTACGGTAGCTATTGTGGGTGAAAACATGAAGCATACGCCGGGCATTGCCGGAAAGCTCTTCGGTACGCTGGGGCGGAACGGCATTAACGTGATAGCCTGTGCGCAAGGCGCATCGGAAACGAATATCTCCTTTGTGGTAGAAGGCGGTTCGTTGCGTAAGACCTTGAACGTGATACACGACTCGTTTTTTCTTTCCGAATACCAGGTGTTGAACCTTTTCATTTGCGGCATCGGTACGGTAGGACATAGCCTGATAGACCAGATACATAGCCAGCAGGAACGCTTGAAACAGGAGCGGGGGCTGAACCTGAAAGTGGTGGGAATCGCCAACGGACACAAAGCAATGTTCACCCGTGCGGGAATCGACCTGACGAATTATCGTGAGGAACTGGAAGAGAAAGGCATGCCTTCGTCCACGCAAGTGCTGCACGACGAGATTATCGGGATGAACATCTTCAACTCGGTCTTCGTGGATTGTACCGCAAGTGAAGAAATCGCTTCCTTGTATAAAGACTTCTTGGGACATAACATCTCGGTGGTGGCGGCAAACAAGATTGCGGCTTCTTCGGATTATGAGATTTATGCCGAGTTGAAGCGGATAGCCCGCCATCGGGGTGTGAAGTTTTTGTTCGAGACCAATGTAGGAGCAGGACTTCCGGTCATCAATACCATCAATGACCTGATTAATAGCGGAGACAAGATATTGAAAATCGAAGCTGTATTGAGCGGCACGCTGAATTATATCTTCAATGAAATCAGTGCCGACGTGCCTTTGAGCCAGACCATCCGGAACGCGAAGGAGCAGGGGTATTCCGAACCCGACCCACGCATCGACCTGAGCGGGACCGATGTGGTGCGCAAGCTGGTCATCCTGGCACGTGAGGCGGGATATTGCCTGAATCAGGAAGATGTGGAGAAACACTTGTTCATTCCCGACAGCTTTTTCGAAGGGTCGCTGGATGACTTCTGGCGCAAGATACCTTCGCTGGATGCCGATTTCGAGGCACGCCGCAAGGTGTTGGAGCGTGAAGGCAAGCGCTGGCGGTTCGTGGCACGCTTCGAAGGCGGAAAGGGAGTGGTAGAACTGGTAGAGGTAGACCGCCATCATCCGTTCTACGAACTGGCGGGAAGCAATAATATCATCTTGCTTACCACCGAGCGCTATAACGAATATCCGATGCTTATCCAAGGCTATGGAGCCGGTGCGAGCGTGACCGCCGCCGGAGTGTTTGCGGATATTATGAGCATTGCGAATATTTAAGTTTAGGTACCAGGTGACTAGGTACTAGGGACTAGGTTTTGAATAGTCCGATTCTTAAAGTACCTAAAACCTAGTACCTAGTCAACTAGTACCTAGTTACCCGGTCAACTAAAAAGAAAACGAAATGAAACATCTGATTATATTAGGAGACGGGATGGCGGATTGGGCTGTCCCCTCTCTGGGAAACAAGACTTTATTGCAATATGCCCATACGCCCTGCATGGATATGCTGGCACGCATGGGACGCACCGGAATGCTGAAGACCGTAGCCGACGGGTTTCATCCGGGAAGCGAGGTGGCGAACATGTCGGTAATGGGGTATGACCTGCCTACGGTGTACGAGGGACGCGGGGTGTTGGAAGCCGCCAGCATCGGAGTCGATTTGGAGCCGGATGACATGGCGATGCGCTGCAACCTGGTATGCATAGAGGGCGATATCCTGAAGAACCATTCGGCAGGGCACATCACCACCGAAGAAGCCGACGAGCTGATTCGTGCCTTGGAAGAACGCTTAGGCTCCGACCGTATCCATTTCTATACCGGCGTGCAATACCGGCATTTGCTGGTGGTGAAAGGCGGAAACAAACACGTGGCTTGCGTGCCTCCGCACGACATCCCGTTGCAGCCCTTTCGCCCGAATCTGGTGAAAGCGTTGGTTCCCGAAGCGCAAGAAACCGCCGATTTGCTGAACGGGCTGATTATGGCTTCGCAAGACTTGCTGGCTTCGCATCCGCTTAACCTGAAACGGATGAGCGAGGGCAAAGACCCGGCGAACAGCATCTGGCCCTGGAGTCCCGGTTATCGCCCGAAGATGGAGCCGTTGGCGAATAAATACCCCTCCATCCGCAAGGGCTCGGTGATTACGGCGGTCGACCTCATCCGAGGCATCGGACGCTATGCCGGACTCCGGTGCATCGATGTGGAAGGTGCTACGGGACTTTATACCACCAATTACGAAGGCAAGGCACAAGCCGCCATCGATGCCTTGAAGACCAATGATTTCGTTTACCTGCACATCGAAGCAAGCGATGAGGCAGGACACGAGGGCGATGTAGACTTGAAGTTGAAAACCATCGAATATCTGGACCAGCGTGCCGTTAAACCCATTTGGGAAGCGGTAAAAGACTGGGACGAACCGGTGGCGATAGCCGTGCTTCCCGACCATCCGACCCCGTGCGAATTGCGCACGCATACCGCCGAGCCGATACCTTTCTTGATTTATTATCCGGGCATTGAGCCGGATGCGGTGCAGGCATACGATGAGGTGTCGTGCCGGGAAGGCGGATACGGCATGTTGGAAAAAGACGAGTTTATGAATTTATTTATGAATAGCTGAAACTTTCACCACAGATTATGAAATATTACAGTACCAATAAGCAGGCTTCCGACGCTACACTGGAAGAAGCCGTAGTGCGCGGACTGGCAGGTGACAAAGGGCTTTACATGCCCCGCGAAATCAAGCCTTTGCCCGCATCGTTTTACGATGAGATAGAAAACCTTTCGTTTCAGGAAATCGCTTACCGCGTGGCGGACGCTTTCTTCGGAGAAGATGTGCCGGCGGATGTCTTGAAGCAGATTGTATATGACACCTTGAGCTTTGATGCGCCGGTGGTGAAGGTGAAAGACAATATCTATTCGCTGGAGCTCTTCCACGGGCCTACGCTGGCGTTCAAGGACGTGGGCGGACGCTTTATGGCACGCCTCTTGGGCTATTTCATCCGCAAGGAAGGAAAGAAGCAGGTCAATGTACTGGTAGCTACGTCGGGCGATACGGGAAGTGCCGTGGCAAACGGTTTCCTGGGTGTGGAAGGCATTCGTGTGTATGTGCTTTACCCGAAAGGGAAGGTGAGCGAGATACAGGAAAAGCAGTTCACTACGCTGGGGCAGAACATCACCGCCATTGAGGTGGACGGCACGTTCGACGATTGCCAGGCACTGGTGAAAAACGCGTTTATGGACGAAGAGCTGAAGGCGCACATGCAGCTGACCTCTGCCAATTCCATCAATGTGGCGCGCTTCTTGCCTCAGGCTTTCTATTATTTTTACGCTTATGCCCAGATGAAGAAGCAGGGCAAGGCGGACAATCTGGTCATCTGCGTGCCCAGCGGGAACTTCGGAAACATTACGGCAGGGCTTTTCGGCAAGCGGATGGGGCTTCCGGTAAAACGCTTTATCGCCGCCAATAACCGCAATGATATTTTCTATCAATACTTGAAGACGGGTGTCTATACGCCGCGTCCTTCGGTAGCGACCATTGCCAATGCCATGGATGTGGGCGACCCCAGCAACTTCGCCCGTATCCTCGACTTATACGGAGGAAGCCACGAGGCTATTTCCGGCGAAATCAGTGGCGAGACTTATACCGATGAGCAGATTCGCGAAACCGTGCAGAAGGCTTACGAGGAAACCGGATACCTGCTCGACCCTCACGGGGCGTGCGGTTATCGTGCGCTGGCGGAAGGCTTGAAGCCGGGCGAAACGGGAGTGTTCCTCGAAACAGCCCATCCGGCAAAGTTCTTGCAGACGGTGGAAGCCATTATCGGAACCAAAGTGGATATCCCCGAAAAGCTTCAGGCGTTTATGCGCGGCACGAAGCAAAGCATCCCGATGCCGAAAGACTTCGCTTCATTCAAGGCATACTTGATGAATGAAAAATGAAGAATTAAGGATGAAGAATGAGGTGAAACATCACTCATTCTTCAGTCAATTTGCAGAAAATGGATAAATGTCCGCCAACAGCCAATGCATATCCTTAAAAAATGCATATATACTGCATTCGCGGTTGAATATATACTTCATCGGCTTACGAATATATCTTCATCGGCAGATGCAGTACTACTGCGTTTTCAACTCAGACGGATTGGCTAATGGCGGACATTTATTTGTAGAATCCCCCGGTTTGAAAATTCTATTTATTTTTGTACATATTTTCGTAATAGTTCTGGTAATCTCCGCTTGTTACGTTTTTTACCCATTCCTGATTGTCCAGATACCATTTCACGGTTTTGACAATGCCGTCTTCAAATTTGGTTTCGGGCACCCACCCCAAGTCATGAGTTATTTTTGATGGATCGATGGCGTAACGTTGGTCATGACCCAGACGGTCTTTGACAAAAGTAATCAGTGATTCGTTTATCCAATCAATTTTGATTTGTCCGTTTTCGTTCGTTTCTTTTTTCTTCAGCATCTTCCGGTAGTCGGGTTCTTTTTCCATTATCTGGTAAATAGTGCCAATGATTAATCGGACAATTTCGATGTTTTGTTTTTCATTGTGTCCTCCTACGTTGTATATTTCTCCGTTTTTCCCGTGACATACTACGAGGTCAATGGCTTTGCAATGGTCTTCTACATACAGCCAGTCACGTACATTCGTACCTTTTCCATATACCGGCAGTCTCTTGCCTTCGAGTATGTTCTTTATTACCAATGGAATCAGTTTTTCTGGAAATTGGTAAGGACCGTAGTTGTTCGAGCATCGTGTAATGGTTACAGGCATTTTGTAAGTGTCACGATAGGCAAGGACGATGAAGTCTGCACTGGCTTTTGATGCACTATACGGGCTGTGCGGACATAATGGGGTATCTTCGGTAAAGAAGCCTTCATCTCCCAATGAACCATATACTTCATCGGTGGACACCTGATGGAAACGTACATCGCGCCTCCACGTCGGATAGCCTTGTTCGTCTTTACCGGTCACCCATGCACAGCGGGCTGCATCCAGTAGGTTTTGTGTTCCTAAAATGTTGGTCTGTAGAAAAAGTTGTGGGTTTTCGATGCTTCGGTCCACGTGGCTCTCTGCTGCAAAATTGATGATATAGTCAAATTTGTATTCAGAAAACAACTGGTCGGCAAGATTGCGGTCGCAGATATTTCCTTTGATGAAATAGCAACGATCGTCGTCTATATCTTTGGCAATAGTGCCTAAGTTGCCGGCGTATGTCAGAGCATCCAATACGACTACCCGTATATCTTCATGTTTAGCAAGAATGTATTTTATATAATTAGCACCGATAAATCCGGCTGCTCCTGTAACTAAATAGGTTTTCATAATGTTACTTTGTTTAAGCGGTGCAAATTTCGGAAAGATTTTTCAATCAAGCAAGCATTATTCGTTTAATTCTATTACTTCCAGGTCAGAAAAATTACCTTTATCGATACGGAAGCGTACCAAAGTGCGTACTGTATGGAAGCCATACTTGCCGGCAGCACCCGGATTGATGTGCAGCAGTCCCAGCTTGGAATCATATTTCACTTTCAGGATGTGCGAGTGGCCGCTGATGAACAACCGGGGAGGATGGGTTGATAAGATATTCCGTACCGACGGGTCATATTTCCCGGGATATCCTCCGATGTGCTTGATGAGTACATCTGTTTCATCTATGGTAAACCGGTTGATTTCGGGGAAGCGCAGACGGATGTCTTGTCCGTCGATGTTGCCATACACGGCACGTAACGGACGGAAAGCTTCCAGTTTTTGTATGATTTCCAGGGAACCGATGTCTCCTGCATGCCATATTTCGTCACACGGTTCGAAATATTTCAGGTAACGTCCGTCCCAATAGCCGTGTGTATCTGATAAGAGTCCGATGGTGGTCATTGTTATTTATGGGAGTTGCAGTTTCAGCTTGACGAATTGCCTGATGAAATCGACTGTTCCGTCGATTCCCAGTACTGACGAGTCGATGCAAAGGTGGTATGTCGCGGCGGCTCCCCATGTGTTGTAGCTATAATAATTATAGTAGGAAGAGCGTTTTTTGTCGGCTTTTTCCATAATTTCTTCTGCTTTTTCTTCGCTGATGTTCAGTCGTTTGGTCAGGCGCTCGATGCGTGCTTGGGGGGAGGCTGATACAAAGACGTTGGCACATCGCGGATGGTCACGCAATACATAGTCGGCACATCGTCCTACAAAGAGGCATGATTGTTTTTCAGCAAGGTGGCGGATGACATCGCTTTGGATTTTGAACAGAGAGTCATTGCTCAAGTACGAATTATAAGGATAAGCTCCTTCGGTAATGAAGGGGAACCGTGTTCCGAACAGTCCTCCTAACAGGCTTTGCGAAGCCTTTTCGTCGGCTTTCTCGAAAAACTCTTTACATAATCCGCTTTCTTTTGATGCGAGGTTTATCAGTTCTTTGTCGTAAAAGGCGATGCCAAGGTCTTTTGCCAGTTTTTCTCCGATTTCTTTTCCGCCGCTCCCTAATTGTCGACCAAGATTGATTACAAAATGCTCGTTCATAACGCTTCTGTTTGAATTATTGTTAATGTATAGAGCAAATGTAAATAAAAAAAAGGAAATAAGGAAATAAAACCGTAAGAGAATCGGGGCAAATGTATCTAAATTATGCAGATTATCTTCAATGACGGAGAGGATTATCTTCTAATCGGGGCATTTGTGTGATTGTAATCAGATGCATCCTTTTATTGACAGAAAGAAAAATATTCCCGTAGCTATCATTAACAGGCCGATAGCGGCATAAAACAAGCGTGCCCGCTTCCTTCCGGCATTGGCCACGATGAAACGGGTATTGTGTGCGGTGAAGAACCAATCCCAGTTGAACAATGCTGCCAGCAGGGCGAGCATACCCACCAGCACAAACAAGGCTTGTATGATATAATGTACGGCCATTGTGATGTCGATATTATGCTTCGGCGTCGATGCTGACCGTTCGGCTTCCGTCTTCCAATTCGTCGATTCGGACTTTCACGGCATCACCCGGGAGCAAGTCGTCTATCAGTTCAGGCCATTCGATGAAACACAAGGCACCGCTGTAGAAATAGTCTTCATAACCCATATCGTATACTTCTTCCAGCTTTTTGATACGGTAGAAGTCGAAGTGGTAAATCAGTTCGCCTGTGGTGTCCGAACGGTATTCGTTTACGATGGCGAATGTGGGTGAGTTAATGACATCAGTCACGCCCAGTTCTTCGCAAACAGCTTTGATAAATGTGGTCTTTCCGGCTCCCATTTTGCCGTAGAAAGCAAACACAGTGTTGTCACCCATAGCGGCGATGAAAGCTTTTGCCGCTTCATGGATATGCTCGAGGTCTGTAATCGTTATTTTCATATACTTGTTGGATAAACTTTTTGCAAAGTTAATGATTTTTTCGTAGCTTGTATCTCATACGGCTCAACTTTGCGAGTGCATAGAATAAGATGGACACAAAAATGATGGATGCTCCTGATGGTATCTGATAGTGGTAGGAGAGGATTAGCCCTCCCAGGCAACTGATATATCCGATGCCGATGGAAAGCCAAATGATGTGCTTGAATCTGTATGTGAACAGGTTAGCGGTCATCTGGGGTAAGGTGAGGAGTGAGATTGCCAGCACGATGCCCACCATACGCAAGCAAGATACGATGGTAAGGGCGATGAACATCATCAGAATGTATTCGAAGCATGTGACGGGCATCCGCTGTGAACGGGCAAATTCAGGATCGAACGCAATGGCTACGATGGGGCGCAGGAAAAGGGCGAAAAATAGGGTAAGCACACTGCTTAGTATGCCTAGCAAAAGGATATCTCCTTGTGTGATGGTCAGGATGTTCCCGAAAAGAAACGATGAAAGGTCGGGCGTGAATCCTGGGGCAAGGAAGCTGAAAATGATGCCGATAGCCATTCCGAATGTCCAGAATACGGCAATGGCAGAATCTTCGCGCATATCGCTTCGCTTGCTGAGCCATTCTACCCCGAATGCAGAGAGTACTGAGAAAATGGCGGCGGCAAGTACGGGCGGGATACCGGTGTAAAGTCCGATGCCGATGCCTCCGAACGAAGCGTGAGTGATACCTCCGCTGATGAATACCAGCCGGCGTGTGACAATGTAGGTGCCGATGATACCGCAGGCAATGCTGGCAAACAGGCTTCCCAACAAGGCATGTTGGAAAAAAGTGTATTGTAGTAAATCCATCATAAGCAAATGAGTTTGTTCGTCCGTAAGTCTTTGAGTCTTTAGGCCGAAGCATACCTGTAGCTTATAAACTTACCAACTCAAAAACAAAAGAACCCGGTACTTGATTTTAGTTGTTTATTGCATTGTTTCTTCTTTCTCCCACAATGAGAAACAATTCATCTTTCAGTTCGTCGGGTAGATTGATACCCCTTAATTGCAAGCTACGGCTCCATCCCGCTACATCTTCTTCCTGCATTGAGTAAAGAATATCGCGAAACTCGTCCGTTTCGTCTGCCGTGTATTGGTCTGCCGGACGTCCTTTGAAGCGGTCCAGCTCTTCGTCATCGTAATATTCTATTTGTCGGCTTACGGCGGCCAGGAGGCTTTCTTTTTCACATACGGCGTGTTGTCCGCAGCATTCGCTATCCACCGTAACCACAGGTGGGGCTTCTTTCAGTTCTCCTCGTGCAATTTTCCGGTGTAGATTCCGGTTATAGAAATATCCGGCTACCAGTCCAAACAGGATGACGCCTGCCAATATAATAAGGAGTATTCCCATAGTCAGTTTTTCCCGTTGATGGTGAATCCAGTCGCCTGCAGGTCGTCCCAGAAGTGAGGATATGATTTACTCACTACCTGCGGGTTGTTGATGGATAATTTCCCTAGTGGAATGCAGGCAGGAGCAAAAGCCATTGCCATCCGGTGGTCTTCGTATGTATCGATGCAGGGGGATGTGTCGGAAGGGCACCGTTCTCCGTTCCATTCCAAGATACAGCCGTCAGTTTCGGTCAGCACATAGCCCAGTTTCTTCATTTCTTTCATCAGGGCGGCTATACGGTCGGTTTCTTTGATTTTCAAGCTTTGCAGTCCACTGAACCGGAAAGGGATATTCAGTAAAGCGCAGGTCACCACAAACGTCTGTGCCAAGTCAGGCTGGTTGATGAAATTGTATGTCATCTGCGATACCGGTTTGCCTTCTTTTTGTAGCACTACTTTGTGGTCAAGGTATTGTGTCTTGACACCCAGCGACGAGAAAAGGTGGGCTACGTATGCATCTCCTTGCGGGCTTTGCCGGAACAGCCCCGGAAGTTCTATTTGTGCTTCGGGCGCGAGGGCACAGATTTCATACCAATATGATGCAGCGCTCCAGTCGCTTTCCACGTAATACGATGAGGGTGCTTCGTAAGGATGAGGTTCGACATAGAGTTGTTTTTCATTTGCCCATCCGGCTTTTGCACCGAAACTTTTCATCAAGTGCAGGGTAAGGTCAATATACGGACGGGAAATGATTTCTCCTGTCAGGTTGAGTGTGAGTCCGTTTTTCAGGGCAGGGCCAATCATCAGTAGGGCAGAAATGTATTGCGAACTGACGTTGCCCGGTAGCGTAACATCATGGTTTATCAGTTGGCGTCCCGTAATGCGCAAAGGTGGATAGCCTTCGTTCCCGCTATATTCCACGTCTGCTCCCAGTGTACGTAAGGCATTGACCAGTAAGCCGATGGGTCGTTGCTGCATACGTTGGGTTCCGGTCAGTATGTGTGTGCCCGGATGTACAGACAGGAAAGCGGTCAGGAAGCGCATGGCAGTGCCTGCAGCCCCGATATCGATAACCGGAGGCATTTCTTGCAGGGCATGTATCATCACGCGTGTGTCATCGCAATCAGAAAGGTTTTCCGGTTTCGAGAAAGCTTGTGCCAGTGCGTTGATAATGAGTGCACGGTTGCAGATGCTTTTCGAGGAAGGCAACGTGATGTTGCCGTATATCTTGTCGGGGGAAGTTAAAATGATTCGCTTCATACGATGTGTGTTGTTGTTCCGGCGACAAAGATAAGATAAAAAAATGAGATACCGGATACATCTTGGAAATATGATTCGGTCTGCGATGTTAATCTCTGCGGATTTGGGATTTTTCTCGCCGGCGTGTCCGTTTCCACCATAAATAATATCCGCTTAAAGGGAGGATACCTCCAAAGAGCGCGGCAAGAAAATAAAGTATTTTGGTGGTTATTCCTCCCCAGCTTCCGGTATGGAAGGCATAAAACCATCCTTTCAGGCTTTGTGGGGCGGAGGCGTTTGCATCTTTCCAAGTGATTTTCACTTCGTCTTTGCGGGACCTGTCTTTGCCTTTGTCTGTGTGACGTACTTGTGTGGAAGAGGGCGTTTCGCCGAAGAGCGAATAAGCAGCCGTGCGGTACCAGCCGAAAGACCACGTGAGTCCGGTGAGTGCCATTACAAGCAGGAAAAGAGTGCTATAAAATCCTATTGCCACATGACTATCGTACCAGAAACGGCGCCAACCTTTGGTGCACGACACGCTGAGGCGGTTTTTCAGTGCCTTGCGTGTGCGAGGTATCCAGATGATGAGTCCGCTTATCAGGATAAATACCATTACTAGTGTGGTGATTCCTACAATGATTTTTCCTACTGACTTTTCGCCTTTCGAGGCAGGTGGGTCCAGCAGCCAACGGTGTAGTTTACGCATGGTCTGGAAGAAGGGATACGATTGGGTCCAGCCCAGTACTTCCCCTGTATAGGGATTGACACTAAGCTGTTTCCGGCCTGTTTCGCGGAATGAGGCAAAAGCTGTTTCGTGCGGATTGGCTGAAAGCAGAAGTGAAGAAAGGTGGAGCGAGTCGGACACTTGTGCTTGGATGTGCGTTGCCAGTTGGGAAGGAGAGAGAGGCTGGGTATCTTCTGAAGGAGGAACAACGGTATAAAGCGAACGTTGAAGTGCCTGGGTAATATCCCGTTCGAATACCAAGGCTGCTCCCGATAAACAAATGATACTGATGATGATGCCTAAAGGGAGCGAGAGCCAAAGGTGGAGTTTTGCAAAAAGTTTTCTCATTGTGTACAGATGTTTAGATCGCTACAGGGATGAATTACAATGTGCCTATTGTAGATGTCATCATAATAGAATAGAGAGTTGGTTCAAGCATGCGTTTTGATGAACATAAGTGCGTTGGCCGTTTCACATAAGTGACTCGGGCGTTTCACATAAGTAAGTCAGTCGTATCACTTATCTTAATCACAGAGGCGCACAGAGCTTTTCATTTTTTTGTGTTACTCTGTGTCTCCTCCTTTAGATTTGCATTGGTAAAAGGGCAAAGAAAAAAGTTACCTTTGCCGTAAAAAAGGTTAACCAAGAAAAGGAGGTGACCTATTGTGTCCTATAGGCGGAAGC
>NZ_NFJG01000092.1:0-18851 GCF_002159755.1 Bacteroides sp. An269 | reverse complement strand
CTTAGCAGTCTGTGAGCCTGAGAGCAGAGTGATAAGTGCCAGACAGGGCAAGAATACAGACGGTACCTTAATGGGGTGGTGGGAGTAAGAGAACTGCGTGTACGCAAGAGCAACCTGAAAGGCTCAGCCTTACCTTATGGTTTCACACCCGGACAGCATACGGAGCACATCAGCAAAGCCGTTGTGCCCCAAGATGCCGGCTGGGTGTGTATGGGTGAGCAATGAGTGGAGTGCATGGTCGGAAACGAAGTCTTTGGCCATGCAGCGGAACGGATGGCCGCTGCCTCTCTATCCGGAGGTGACCATGAAATAGTCACCATAGAACAAAGGCAACCGGACATACCTTAGCAGGGTGGTGGGAGTATGAAAAACGCGTTAGGGATAGGAGAATAAAGCCCACAGCAAGGCGAGGACTTGACGCGGATAGCCCGGCAGTTTACTGAAACGCCCAATAAACAGTACAAAATATCACGACAGAATCCTTCATCATCAGGAAGAAAATCCGAGCAAAGTATGAAGTATGAAATTCAGGAATCATACAAGCAAAAAATCAAACTCACTTAAAAACAGCATAACACATTGTCATTCAAGCAATTCTTCCGAAAGTACCATTTTTATCTGTTAATTAACCCTATAGCCTATGAAATATGACATCAGGAAACGAGGTCTCTCATGCATAATGTATAAATTTGAAAGAAAAAGGGATTATGGCAAGAATAGGATATATAGTGACTGAACAACCAGAACAACGCATCGAGGAAGACGAACAAAGGATAAAGAAAGAGAACTGCGACATCATCTACAGGGAGCGGTACAACGTAGAGGGGAAAACCAAAGAACTGAAGAAACTTATAGACAATCTGAACGACAGGGATGAAGTTATCTTCTTATCAATGGCAAATGCCTTTAAAGGAGTAAGACAGCTTTGCTTATTCCTCAATATCAGTAGAATTAAAAATCTCAGAATTATATTCTTAAGGGACAGGATAGACAGTTACGGAGAGAAATATGAGAGTTCCACCGAAAATCTGCTGCACGCCATATCGACACTGACAGAAGATTCATACGCAATCAGGAAGATAAGGAAACTTTCGGAAAAAAGAGAAAGGAGCAGAAGCCAAGCCAGGCAGCTTCGCAATGAGAAATGCGTGGAGCTGTACAAAGCGGGCATTCCGACAGATGAGATAAAAAAGCAGATTGGTTTCAGAAGCTAAAGCTCTGTATTCAGGATTCTCAGAGCCAGTGGGGTGAAGACAGACAGGAGAAGGGATAGTGAGGAATGAAAGAGTATAAAGAACAAAACTTAAAGGTCTGAAACAAACAAATAATTGTATTTTTATCATGCCATCATAAAAAAAGCTTGAAGAAAAACGAATAAAATTATTTGAGGAGTAATGAAAAGTAAAACATATCAGAAATCGATATGTATGAAGTATTTTGAACCAACAGAAAAGGCAGATTATTAAAAGAAAGAAGTATGAAAGAGATAACCCTATTAAAATCAAGATATAAAAGGAACGGATATCTGATATTCAGAAAGAGCGACAACCTGAGAGAAATATGCAAGGCTATACCAGAAGACCTGTGTGGAGTGTATATCTACACAATAAAGGAAAATGGCAAGAAGCGTATAATATATATCGGATGTTCAGGTAAGATAGAAAACGGTATGCCCGTATGCAGACAAAAAGGCGGACTAAGAAGAAGGATATGTGGCAAACAGGGAAACGTGTCAAGAGACACCTTCTATAAGAAAGTAATGGAAAAGGAAGGAGTTTCAGAAATAAAGATTTACTGGTTCGACACAGAAACGGACGATCCGGAGTTTATAGAATATGATTTAATTCTGAACTATATCATCAGAGAGAAGGAATTTCCGGAGTTCAACAATAAATTGGAACGAAAAGGAAACAAAGCTATTAAAGATTTTGATTCTGTGACAAAATCAAAATAGCACCCAAAGAAAAAGCATATAAAGGTGACAAACCTATCACCCCTATATGCTCAAAGAGTATCTATAAATGAAATTGATGTTGTTCTTACATACGGTTCTTCTGGTTATCACCTATATAGATAGCCATCGGGTTAATAATAAGTAAGGTCAAGGTTTCTTTTCCAACACCTTCTTTATCAACTCTTTTACTTCCTCTTTGCTTTTGATAGCAGCCGGATAAGCATGAAAAACATTATATTCGTCTATGGCAACTTCCAGAGGTATTTCTGCACCGGGTTGTCTTGCCTGAAAGAATATGGTCAGACGGCGCTTGATTTCAGGTTCAAATTCTTTGGTTACGAGTCCTTCAATACCCCATGCAGCTACATGGTCGTAGAGGGGTGCATAGTAGATAAGTCCATCGGCCACATCCTGCCAACATTTGTTCTTTGATTTGGTCGTGGTACCTCCGACGTGACCGTTGTAAGCAGTTTCTCCGTAAGGTGTGTTTTTCAAATCAATAGCGAACGGACGGCATTCCAACAGTTCAAAAGCTGCATCCCAATTTCCACCACCGGTCATCGGGAAATTACTACCGTCAAACAGGTCGTAATCAAACCAATTCAATACTACGATTTTGACTCGTTCTTCTCCAAAGATTTTCTTCATCCACCAACCCTGTGCTCCATAAACAGTATTACTCTTTTTGAGAATAAACGAATCGTTGATGGCATGAGGCTGATTGGTTATCACCAAGGCCTTGCGTTTACCGTTCAAGGGTGTCTGACGTGCAAACATTTCCGAAATATGGGTAGCCATTAAACTGTCGCGATCGTTCAATCCAGGTGAGTTCCAGAAATCCTTGTAGTCCTCTACAGTACGAATCTCGTCCCATGAGAACTCGCAATCGGTCAGACCGAGCCTGATTTTCCTTGGAGAGGTACGGTTTATTTCATATATACCTTTCAGGAATTTAACGCGGTTGTATTTCTCCCAAATCGGATAGAAGGTCTCCGACTTTCTATAGTAGGCATACAGGCCGTCCATGAAAGCCGCCTCCGTTGGATAACTGCCTTGCAGCAGGCGGTTCACATCATCGTTCATGTTGGACGAGCCAACTTCGGTATAGACGTATCCCACTTGCTCAACAAAACGAGGATCGGCCAGGATGTCATGAATCAGGTCGTATTGTACCGTATCACGGTGGTCACGCTCACCCAGCACTACTATATCCGATTTCTCAAACTGTTTGAATATGTATTCTTTGGGAGACATTCCCTTTTCAGCTGCGCATGTACGCAACGCCTCGATAGAGGGTGTCTGTGCCTTTAATGCAATGGCTGTAAAAGCACTGAAAATAAAAAACAATAACTTCCTCATATATAAAATATAAAATTATTTATTCAAGATCATTCTTGGATTTTAGACAAGATCTACATACGGCTCTTCTGGCTATCTCCGGCACCTGTTCCCTTGTACTTGCTCTTGGCTGCATTGAACTTATAGCGTAAAGTTATGCCAATATTTCTGCGGGCTTCCATTTTGATTGTCATCAGACGGTTACCACTGTAAATGGTTGATTTTGCCTGATATGAGTTGAAAAGATCATTAGCTTTTAGCTGAACCGAAAGGCGGTCTTTAAGGAAACTCTTGTAAAGGCTGATGTTCGCAAACCAGCACCATTCTTCGACCTTTGTATTTTCGTTGTCACCCGGCGTGTCAAAACCTAAATCTACATCAAGACTGATACCAAGAGGCAGCTTGAAATTGTTGCTCCAGGCAAAGTTCAATATCGGATTATTGAAGTTTTCTGTTCCATTGTATGTTTCCACTTTATACCATTGCTGGAGCAGGAGGAAATTGAACTGGGGGGACCATAATCCGATTGTTGGAGACAATGTCAGAGTGGTATATAACTTGTCACTGTTATACATGTTGTAGAAGGAATGTAACGAAACGGTCGGATTGTCTTCCGAATATGCCCTGCTCAACTGTGTAATGGCATCTTCTCCGTGTATATATCGTGAATTGAGGTATATCCACTTGTACGATACATTCAGCGTAAGACGGTTTATCAGTGACGGTCTCAGCAGCGGATTACCTCCTTCGTAGGTATATCGGTTTCCGTACATGATGTCACTTCTCAGCATCCAGTATGAAGGGCGGTAGATACTGCCGGTATAGGTCAATTGGGCCTGTACTTTACCAATAGGAAGATTCAAGGATACGGACGGGAATACATTGTCGTATGTCCTGCTTTGCTCGTCCATATATTTGCCATCCTCGTAATAGTCGGAAGACAGATGCTCATACCGTACACCTAACTGTGCCTGTAGCTTGCCGAAGCTGCGGGCATATTC
The DNA here is from genome assembly GCF_002159755.1 of Bacteroides sp. An269. Classification (NCBI taxonomy): domain Bacteria; kingdom Pseudomonadati; phylum Bacteroidota; class Bacteroidia; order Bacteroidales; family Bacteroidaceae; genus Bacteroides; species Bacteroides sp. An269. The sequence continues at coordinate 14,558 of NZ_NFJG01000092.1, read as the reverse complement.
CAGAAAAGCAGAAGTAGAGTTTTCCTTGATGTTGTTGTTATTGTCGTCCAGAATTCCTTCCACATTCATGTACGCATTATTCCGGTTCGTATAGGTGTATTCCCCGCCAAAAGAGAGGTTTCCTCCCCATAGTGGATGACCAAAAATCAGTTTGGTAGCATAAAGGGTATTGTCTGTCAGATTTTTGGTGGTGACAGTCTGTTTCTCTAAGGAACCTCCCGCCGGGGTGAACTGCTCCAGCATTTCCTGGGGATTCTTCGTATCCGACCAGAAACCATCCGCGTTGAAGTCGATAGTCCAGTCTCCTATACGCCCGTTATAATAAGCATTGAGGGTATGTCTGGTTTCCTGCGTATTTCTCCAACCCGAAGTGTGACTCTCCTCATAAAGAGCATCATCCTGATACACCAGGGTATTCATCGGATCTACTGTTTCATAACGTTCCGGAGTGCGGTCATAATCATAGCGTGCACCCAGAGAGTGATTCTCGTTAAACTGATAGTTCAGCGACAGCATGGCCGCAACATCTTTCATGTCATATTGTGTGCAGAGATATGAATCCTGTATCCATGTCTTATCCAACAGCGTTTTCTGTGTGATGGTCTTGCGGTCTTCTGTGTATCCTTTCTTGCCATACAGCATACCTGAAAGGTCAAAGCCTCCTTTTCGGTAGTTGAAGTTGTACTGGTCCAGCACATTCCATCCGTAACCATAACCTGTATAAAAACGGTTGTTGAAACCGAACCCTTCTCCCTGTGGCTTTTTAGTCTGAATGCGGATAACCGCATTGACCGTCGCATCATAGCGCGAGCCGGGATTGTTCACAACTTCCACGCTCTTGATGTTGTCGGAAGCAAGCTGGTCGAGTTCGGATTTGTCCCGTACTTTACGTCCGTTGATATATATTTCAGGAGTTCCGGCACCAAACACTTTAATGTCTCCTTCATTAGCTGATACACCGGGTATCTTGTTTAACAGGTCATTTCCTGTTCCTGCATTTTCAAGGATACTACCTGCTACGGTAGTTACCATGGCATCCCCTTTTACACGTGTCTTAGGTAAGTCTGCTTTTACCACAACCTCACCCAATTGTTGTGCATCCGATACGAGCTGCACGATACCAATATTTGCCGGAGATACCGGCTTACAAACTGTTTTATATCCTATGGAGGATATTTTCACTATCTGGTTTTGCGATGTTGCATCCAGTGTGAAAGAACCATCCTCACCGCTAATGGTTCCATTTACAAACGCTGAATCCGGCAATGACAACAGCACCACATTGGCGTATGGCAACGGCTGGCTGTTCTCGTCAATCAATTTTCCGCTAACTGTCTGTGCGGATAAACTTACAGGTAGTATGATTCCTGTCAGCACAAACAAAAATACTTTAATAAATTTCATTGTATATTACTCTTATTGTTTACGATTATCTATTCCGACCACAAAGTTAGTATATACAAATTTAAAGTGTATAAAAAGTATATCTACATTTTAATCTGAATGAAAATCCATGTATCACACTAATATACAATAATTTATCATATATTTTACACCAAACCCAAAATCTACATTTTCATTTTTCAGAACTCTGCCACCCATCTGTCGAGTGTCATTTCATCCGGAAGACCGTCTTGCAGAGTATCGCTCAGATGCTTCTTCAGGCGGAACTTTTTCTGAGATACGGAAGTCGTATTCACACCGAAGATCTCCGACATCTGTGCATTGTTGAAACGTAGTTTTATCAGCATACAGAGGTGTAGCTCCTGCTTCGTAAGAGTTGGGCATATACCCAGAAGGCGGCTCACGAAATTGCTGTATGTACTTTCGCACATTTGTTCCAGAGTCTCCCATTCACCGGTCTCCAGGACACGGCATTTTTCTCTCAGTTCCTTCACCAGTCTGTCGTTGTCCACCACATAGTCGGTAAGCACACGTTCCCTCTGCTTCAGGTAGAGATTTTCTTCCGATAAGTTGCGGAACTTATCTGCCTCCCGTCTGGCCTTATCCAGTTTGGAAGAATAGTCGTTAATATGATGTTGAAGAGAGTTTATCTTTTCAGACAGCCTGCTGTTCTCAACCTGAAGGCTGTCTATCTGTTCACGGTATTCATGCAGTTCTTCAGAGTTCATTTCCTGACCGGAGAGCTGTTCCTTCAGTTCCTCCATGTAGCGGTTGTTCTGCATGAGCCGTGTCTCGTATTCGTGCAGTTGAAGCATGTAGTACTGTAGCTGTTCCGACTGTTTGCGGATGGTAGTTTCCTTTCTCACAAGCCGTTTCTGATAGAGGTAAGCTACGACAGCTATAGCCACTATCAGGCATATCGTGATGATGAACATCATACGCTGTGCATCCGCTTTCTCCAGTTTCAGACGCTGCTGCTCGGTGATGAGTTTCTGATGGTCGTACTTCTCTTTATAGGCGATGATTTCCTTACCTTTGTCAAGGGCTATGATAGAATCGTTGTAAAAAAGAAGTGAATCGCAATAGGTCTTCAGGTATTTACGGTATTTGGGACTATCACTTATTTTATATAATAACTCATATATTAATGCTTTCGTATAAACACTATTGGTTTTTAATGATTTTTGAAGATAGATGTAAGCAGAGTCATGTTCATTCAAATAATAGTAATTCTTACCTATAAGAACTGTTGACTGATAATCAACCGGTAATGATTTTGACAAAACCAAAGACTTTTCCAAGTTTCCGCTATTGGAATACACTAAAGCAATCTCATTTTGAGTCTCATAATAATATCCATCTTTCTGTCCTAACTCCAAAGATATTGAAGAACATTTGTTATATGTATCTATTGCCTTTGGAAATTCATTTGTAAGACAATAACACCTGGCTAAAAATCTTAAAGCAGTCATTTGATAACGCTTATTCGAATCCTTAACAGCATAATCGTATGCTGCGGTACAAGCATCAAGTGCATAATCTACTAATCGACGAAAAAGATAAAGATTACCTAAAGAGGACATAATCAGATATCCTGTCTTATAATCATCTGTTTTCTCTACTTCAGTTTTGCCTTCCAGATAATACTGCATGGCGTCCTCTATATTGCCAAGTTCGTAATTTATGTTTCCCATATAAAGTGCCGACATCGCCTTCCTGCGGGCATTGTTTGTTGGCTTGTAATAATCGTATGCTATCCTCACAAGGGAATCAGAAGGGATTTTCATCACCTGTTTGTACTGCGCCTGCGTCACCAGCAGACACCAAAGCGCATGGTTCTCCTTATCCCAGCGTGCTGAAGGCATCGGCATATCCTCCAGAATATGAAGCGCACTGTCCGGGTGATCAAACATCACGGATTCTGCATGAACCAGTTCCGGAAGCGGAGTTTTCTCCTTGCCGTTTCCGCTGCATTGGATATTCAAAAGGGCTGTACAAGCAATCAGAATGTACAGAATATAGTGGGTTATCTTTCTCATTTTACGAATTTTGCGGCAAAATTAGAAAAAAAGCGAAATACGTAAACAGTATTAAAGGAATAGATGCAGTATTTCCCGGAAGAACAGGAATTTCCGTTTCTATTCAAGGGAACGGAAATACAGAAGCAGAAGGCTCCGGTCAGGAGCCTTTTATGATTACCACACAATCCTCGACTTCGGTGGGCAGACCGAAAAGAGGGTATCGTGTGAAATAGGGTTGCGCTTCTTCATCAGGAGGAGTACAGACAAGTTCCGCACCGATACTTTTCAGCGTTTCATCAATCATCCTGACTTCTTCATCTGTCAGACCGGTCATGTCGCCGTTGAAGATATAACCGAAAGCCCATGTCGGGATTTTTTCAATGCTCTGTTTCATGGTATATGGATTTTAGATTTGAACTATCTTGTTTATTCTGCCGTGAAGGAAGTTTCTCAGTGCCGTCTTGTCGATTGACTTGTATTCGTACCAACAGCCGTACTGATTGACGAGAAATGTCTTCAGGATGTCAGAGAAATCAAATCTCCAGCCTCTCACCGGGATTCCGCTCTTGAAGTAGGTGTTATGGTTCACCTGGTATGAAATCCAGTTCTTTTCCTCACGGCTGAGTTTTTCCTTATTGTTCACTTTCTGACGAAGGATGTAGGCTTTTGCGTCCTTAAGAGTGTCAAGTGCGGGCACTTTCCACAATGCGAATTTTGTTGCTATTGCTGCCATAGTCGTTTGAATTTATGAGTTAATGAATTTATGCGGATCTGAAAGCGAGGGAGTTGAAGTTTCAACCATCTGCCGTATCATTTCCGACATTTTTTTATGCGTCTTCCGGTCGCATCGGTCGTTTCGTTTCGGTGCCTGGTTTGAAGGGCATAGCAGAAGCAAGGTTTTGAGAGAAAATACCTCGCCTCCGGCAGGGAAGATTTTCACTCAAACCGACAGACCTGACCTTGATGAAGCGGAACAGCCCGATATACCTTTGCACCGCAGAACGGAATGGCCAACTGATGCGGACGGGGCCGGATGGTGGAGGATAATGAAGTGAAGGCAGAGAATTTACCTGAATAGTAATTTATTTTCTGATGATAAAGCAAAAGACAATAATATAACTTATCTCTTTAGTAGATATGAATTATTGAAAGACAGCATACTAAACTTATAGATTTAGAATAAAATGGCTATATTTGTTATCGAATATGACTTGTGGTGTATTTGATAAAGACAGTTTCATTGACTTAAATATGGAGGAATAAAAATGAACGGGACGATTGATTTTTTAAAGCAGCATGAAAGCAAGACGCCTTCAAGATACCAGGAAAACGCGGAATGGAGACGTGAAAACCGTGAATGGCTTAAATGGTCTCGTGACGTTGCCTTGTCACTAATTGATTACATGGAGACAAATGGAATCAACCGTAACGGGCTGGCAGAACGTCTCGGTGTTACGCCACAATATGTAAGCAAGATATTGTCCGGCAAGGTAAATTTCTCATTTAAAAGTATTGCTGAGATAGAGAACAGACTATCCATCAAACTCTTAAGAATTATGGAGCCGGCATAAATGACAGCAATAAAATAAGGGAAGAACAACATGGATAAAGTCTGTTCTTCCCTTATTGTTTTTGATTGTGTTACAGAATCAAAAATGAAAGTATTTCTTTATGTGGCGGAGGAATGGTGTGGGTTCCTTTTCGATTGAGTAAGGATTTCCCCATTTGGAGATTCCGGAAACGGATTCTGCGTATGTGATTAGCAGGCGCTTTTTTGCCCTGGTCATGGCGACATAGAAAAGTCTTGCGGATTCTCTGATTTCTTCCGGAGTCTTTTTGTCAAAGAATGGATAGACACCATCGGTTGCCTCGAAGATGATCACGTTCTCAAACTCCAGGCCTTTTGCCTTGTGGACTGTAGAGACGAACACCTTTTCTGTTATACATGAGCTGTCACACAGGTCAGCCTCTCGATAGGTCGTTATATCGAGAAGGTGGGCTGAAAGTTGCTCCTTCAGGCTCGGAATCTTCTCCGGGGAGATTACATCGTTACGGAGGAAGCTGAAGATGTACTGCATCTTCGGGTTCGCTGTTATCCACTCCTTCTGTATGAATGTGCCGTACAGTTGCTCCAGCTCGTCAACAAGCAGAGGAGTTTCAAACGACCTCTGGTAGAGACGGCTGAGTGTACCATGATAGATGTCGGCATAGGCTCTGCGGAACAGCTCGGCCACGGCAGAGTTGTTCTGAAGGCAGTCGGTATGCTGCTGCATGTTGGCAGCAAAGATACCCAGGAAGTGGTCAAGCACTGACAAGGTAGCGATAACATCATCATCAGCCAGATGGGAGTTCTCTCCTTCGAGGCCAAAGACCTCCAGCAGGGATTTGAGCTTGTAGGACTTCAGGCGTGGAGCTATGATACGTGCCACCCTGAGGGTATCGAAATAAAGAGGATGAACGGTAAAGAAAGAGAAATCACCGCAATCCCTACGGAGATTGTAGTCAAGAATATAACAGTCATATTCCACGTTCTGACCGATAAGGGTACAGTCACCCACGAAGTCCATAAACGCACACAGACCGATCTTACGGTCAACCTTTTCCGCACGCTCATATTCCTTAAGAAGAGGGTTAATGATGCCTCCGAGCATGGCCGGTATCGGTTTGTCTGTGTGAAGGATGATGTTGAAGCGGTCGGTAATCTTCCCGGCATTCACCTTGATGGCCGCAATCTGCACGATATCGTCATCAAAGACATTCAAGCCCGTGGTTTCCGTATCAAAGATTACGTATTCGCCCTGGCAGCATCTGTAAAGCTCCAGCATGTATGAGCTACGTGTGTAGTTGAGAAAATCAGACGGCAGCAGGTAGTTGTCACGGAGATACTTCACGAAGCGGCGAGCCTCGGATTCTTCATTGAAGATACCTGTCCCGGTCAGGATCTTTGACCAAGCCATTATGTTGGAATCCATGTACACCACCTGCAGATGGGCGAAAAGCAGCTGCGCCTGACGGGTAGTGAAAAGGTCTGTTCCGGAAACCTTGAAGTGGGGGATATTGCGGTTTGAGAGTTCACGCGAAATCTGGTCGGCATCCTTGTTCCAGGGCACAAGAACAGCCACCCTTTCATCAGGATGAGAGGTACAAAAATTACCAACACTTTCAGCCACCAGCTTCACTTCATCGTCCTTTTCAGGAGCGGCCATGATGCAGAGAGAATCCTGTCCGGCTTCAGTAAGATTGTTCGTCTTGGGCAGGAAATGAGGGTCAACATCAAGCTCCATGTTGGCGTATGTATTGAAGACATCCAAGAGATATTTCGGGGAACGGTAGTTGAAATAGAGGCGGTGCATATTCTCTCCACAGCGTTCACGCAACCATTCAAGCGTTGCGAGCTTTGCGCCTATGAATGAGAAGATTGCCTGCTGCTCGTCACCGAGATAAAGCGTTACGTTTTCCTTAGAATGGTCAGTAAACAGGTCGATGATTCCGAACTGGAAAGGGGAGAGGTCCTGAACCTCGTCAATCTGAATCCAGGAATATTTCTTCAGCCTGTCCTGATGCTGTGAAGCGTGGATATAAGTCAGGATAAGCAGGTCATCGAAATCAACCAGGTTTCTTTCTTCCTTGTACTGTTGGTATTTTCTTGCAAACTTGAACTGCTGGAGGCAGTCATCCAAATACTTTGACGGCTGACCATTGGTATCTACTTTCGGAAAAACAGTACCAGTATAGAGTCCGGCAAAGTTCTCCATCGTGTAATCTAGGGACACCAGCTTGAACAGCGTCTTATAATCAAACGTGCGGAACAGGTCGGTGTGCATCAGGAACTCTTTAGGGCATCCGCTGGCAATCATATATCCAAGGTGCTGCAACTTGATGGCATTGGTAAGAACACGATTGTAGCCACTGCCGGCATAGGAACCTTCTTTCCAGCCAAAAATGGAAGCCATAATGGACAAAGATTCCTGCTCGTCAATGACGGTGGTATCACGTGCCACCACGTTGTTGTCAAAGAGGTAGTGCGAACAGAAGCGGTGTACGTTTCCGACAAACAGGCTCATTTCTCCTGAAGACTGAAGCCTTTCGAGTATTCTGGAGCGCATACCTCTGGCCGCCCTGTTAGTGAAAGTCAGGCAGAGCATGTCATCCAGTGACACACCACACGAGAGGGCACGAACCACCCTTTCGGCAAGGATATCCGTCTTGCCGCATCCCGGAGGAGCCAGAACCAGATGATAACCGCTGTCAAGGGTAATCACTTTCTTCTGGAACTCGTCATTCTCATACTTTTTGTCGAAGGTATATGCCGGGTATTCGTAGAGAGGGTAGTTACCTGGAGTAGGGATGCTACCATCTTGGGTATGGGGTGTGTCGGTGGGTTTCATTATATATTTTCTTACAGTTTGTCAGTTATAAGACCGGGATCTATCTCCAACTTCGAGAAAGCGAACAATTTCTTGCCAAGATCCTTCAAAGAAGCTCCTATATGGTAAACCTCTTTATCGTCAACTATCAGGAAACGGTCATGACTATTCCGGTAGGTTCTGATATTGATGGGTGGGTACTGATCATTATGCTTGTCAAGGTCAAGCTGAAGCTGTGCCGTAATCTTCTGTGTATAGATAGTGGCCGACACACCCGGATTGCGTTTGCTCAGCATAAGCAATACAGATTCATCGACATAGTTGTCTATCAAAAGAAGGGATTTTCTGGCGGTTTTGATAAGATCCGTTGCAAACTTGTAGGCATCGAATATCTGTCCGTCAAAGAAGATACCTTCCACCGGTGGCAGTGAGGTACGGACAAAGAAGTCTATCTTTTCCGAATGTAAGGCGACAGTTTTCTCCAGCTCAGAAAGACGTTGATTTATGGAATATCCTTTTAACAGATATTCCTTCAGTATGCTGTTCGCCCATTGACGAAATTGAATACCTCGTTTGCTATTGACACGAAAGCCAATGGATATGATTGCATCCAAATTATAATATGTAAGGTTACGAACAACCTGACGCTTACCCTCTTGCCGAACTGTTCGGAAATCCCGAACAGTTGAACTTTCTTCCAGTTCTTCTTGCTCGTATATATTTTTAATGTGTTCACTGATATTAGCTTTACTTGATTGAAATAGTTCTACTATCTGTGCCTGTGTAAGCCATACAGTTTCATCTTCTATACGTACGTCCAGTTTAACTGTTTCATCCGGTTGGTAAAGTATTATTTCTCCTTGTTCCATTTTGTTTAGAATTTATACAGAATATTATTCAACAAAGAAATCACAATCATAAACATCTGTACCAGAAGGGAACTGAACCCTTACACAGTAATTACCGCAAACTATATATTTATCAGAAACGACAGTACCGACTTCTCCTGTATTCGGATCTGTAACCTTGTAGCCTGGTACCATCTTGGCAAGTTCAGCCTTCATTTTATCAGAGGTAAAAACAGTTATATCGCAACCACAATGTTCATAATAGACAAGGCCCATATTCATAGACTGTGTAGCCTGCTCTACGATATCCATGATTTCCTGTTTACTGAGTATAGTTTCAGTTTCAAACTGCTGTACCTTTATATCGGGGAATTTCTTTATAAAATCTTGCTTTGTCATATTGGTAATGCTAATATATTTGAATTTATTGTTTTAATAATGTTTGATTACGTTACATAATCAAATTACTTTCTGTTTGGTTGAATATCCTCTTCGGACAGATAGTTATAAATTGTCTGTTTTGCCTTGATGCCGGTTATCTCCATTATCTGCTGTACGGCTGTACCAGCCTTGTAGAGTTGGATGACAGCTTCCTTCTTCGGTTTTTTCATCTTAGTCCCTTCCTGTCTTCCGAACTTTACACCCCTCTTCTTGGCTGCATCGATTCCGGCTTTACACCCTTCAAGAATAAGATTGCGGTTATACTCGGCCAGTGATGCGAGTATCTGCATGGTGAACCTGCCGACAGCGGTAGAAGTATCAAGATTGTCCTGAAGGGAAACAAGTTTGATTCGCCGTTGCTCCAGCTTGGCACAAAGGTCGAGCATTTCCTTTACGGATCTGCCTAATCGGTCAAGTCGGTAAATGACAAGTGTGTCATCGGTACGAAGGTAATCCAAGCAAGCAGTCAGACCTTCACGCTTGAACTCCTTTCCGGAGATTTTGTCTGTGAAGATACGGATGCACCCAGCATTGTTCAGTGCATCTTCCTGAGAAGAGAGGTTTTGCTCCCTTGTACTTACTCTGGCATATCCTATTTTTTCTCCCATAAGTCTAAATTATACTTGATTTTTCAAAGTTATTGGTTTTAGACTTAAAAAGCAAGAAAAATGCCCTATATATATAAGGTATAGGGCAAATTATTACTGTCTATGATAAACTATAGTTTAATTTAGTCATTCAAAAGATAATTTAGCAAGAGGAGATGAATGTGTTTGTCACAAATAAATCATAAATTTGTGACAATATCCGCTAAAATTTTGTTTTGTCACAAATAAATCATAAATTTGTGACAAATTCAATGTATGAGTATTATAACGCAAATAGAAGATAGAATAAAATCATTTGGAAGGGGAAGTATTTTTTACCCTGATGATTTTTTGGATTTGGGTACATCCGACTCAATAAGACAGTCATTGACGAGGTTATGTAAAGACGAAAAGATTGTCAGGGTAGCCCAAGGAATCTATTGCTACCCTCAAATTGACGAAGAACTTGGTCTTGGTATTATTATGCCTTCCTCAGATGAAATAGCCAGAAGTCTGGCAAAAAGAGACCACGCAAGGATTGTTCCGACTGGTTCTTACGCACAGCATGTTCTTGGTTTATCTACACAGATTCCATTGAATTGTGTATATATGACTGATGGATCAGCAAGACATCTGGAATTATACAATGGAAGAAAGATCACTTTCAAAAGAACGACACCTAAGAATCTGTCTTTCAGCAGTAAATTAGCTATGCTGATAACATTTGCCCTTAAATCACTTGGCAAAATAAATATGGAACAGACCGTCATAAAAAAAATCCGGGAATTACTGAAAAATGAGCCAAAGAGTGAAGTTATGAAAGACTTAAGTTTAATGCCGGAATGGATAAGGAATATAGTAACAGAAGCTTATGAATAATTATTTTAGTCTAACAAAAGAGCAGCAACAAAAGGTATTACAGGCAGCAGAAAACAAGATAGGATTGCCTGGACAGGCCATAGAGAAAGATATATGGGTAACAACGATATTGCAAATAGTTTTTACCATGTCTTGTGCTGAACATTTAATATTCAAGGGCGGAACTTCAATATCAAAAGTTTGGAACCTGATAAAACGGTTTTCAGAAGACATTGACCTTGCCATTAATCCTGTTGTCTTTGGAATAACCGGAGATATAACAAAGAAGAAAATAAAGAAGCTCAGAAAAGCGTCATCTGTTTATGTAAGAGATACGTTCTATCCTGAGCTACAGCAAGCAATAGAGGATCATGGTCTGGCAGAGTTATGTTCTGTGGAAGTTGAACCTGATGGAGAGGGTGACGGTACTTATCCTGAGCCAAGAAAAGTATGGATTAAATATGACAGTGTATATCCTTCAGAATTAGATTATCTTAAACCGGTTGTCATGCTTGAAATCAGTGCCCGTTCACTAATGGAACCATGCACTGTTACCAAAGTAAAGAGTATGGTAGAAAACAACTACCCGAATATTCAAACGACACTGGCAGATTCTGATATTACAACTGCCAATGCAGAAAAGACTTTTTTGGAGAAAGCTTTTCTAATACATGAAATGTTCTCTGTGGAAGGACATGGAAGGAAAGCAGACAGAAAATCAAGACATCTGTACGATTTGTCAGAAATGATGAAGCATGGCATAGATGACAAAGCTATAAAAAATGATGATTTATGGGAGTCAATCAGGCGACATAGGGAAATATACACTTCTGTAAGTGGTATGGACTACACACCGGATATAAGAAAAAGAATAGTCCTCATACCACGAGAAGATATAATATCCGCGTGGGAAAAGGACTATACTGACATGAAGGACGATATGATATTCGGAGATAAGCCGACATTTGACGAACTTATTGATATGATGAAAACACTCGAAGAAAAATTTAGAAAAATACAATAAACCGAAGCATATAAAAAGCTAATAGATTAAGAATTAGATAAGCGAGTAACTTCAAGGGAGATGGGAATATATAACCTCACTCCCATGAAGTATATTTTTATAAACCAAAAGAAGGCTTAAGCAATTGCAAAGCCTTATCAACTTCAACCTGATTTACATCCATAAGGTCATCACCCCAGTACTCAGGGAAATCTAAGATGGATCTGCCGTTGTTCAGGACTGCATTCCTGATGGCTTTCTTTACATTCGGGAAAGAAGGCTCTATCTGAAAGTGCAGGCAATGGCGTACAGCCATTGTAAGAGTTTCCTCGTCTATGAAAAAACGGATGGTCACATTCATGTGAATCTGGTTTTTCTGTTCAAATTTTTTCCTCTTTGCCTGGAGCTTCGACAACCTGGAGTAGAAGAATGACGGAACATTCTTTCCTTCGGAAACAAGTCTTTTCATTTCCTCATGAATTTCATTGATACCGTCACGGATATCAGTAAGGTCAGTACAGTTTGAAGCTATTGTATAAGGTGAAAGTTTTGTTTACATGTCAATGTGATTTATAGGGTTAAACTTTATATCTGTAGTTCTTGTAGGATGTCTTGCGTATATCCACAGCATCATATACTTCGTCTGTATGTTCTGATGGCATTATAAAGCCGTTACATTCAAGAATATGACAGACTGTATATCTGGCGGCAATCCTGTTGTCCAAGATGATAAACTCTACTTTCCTGAAAAAGCCTTTAAAGGTCTTGCCGTTTGCATCTGTGATTATTACAAGCTCTCCCTTCAGGTGATCAAGTTCTGCAGCTCTCTGCTGTGCATTCTTAAGCAATATATTGGCACTTTTCAAGCCTTGCTGAATAATTATTTCCGGTTTCATAAGATAACAAATTAAAGTGTTGTATAATTGTTTATTATACCCTATCCTTTATACCTTGATACAAAGGATAGGGAAAATGAGTCAGTCAATGTCATAGCCTATCATGGTATTGTCATTGATAAGCAGATAATAATAGCCGTTCCCGGTATTTCGGTATTCCTTCATAAAGCCTGCTGCCATGTCACCGTCCTCACGGGGTTCGCACCAGAGTGTGCCGTCATATCCGCAAAAGTCAAACCTGTAGCTTGAATACTTCTCCTTCTTTTTGAAGGCTTCCCTGAAACACTCCATCACCATGTAGCCGCAATACTTCTCGATGGTGCTCAATCTGATACATTTACCATCGATTGTTGTTCCTGTTGTGATATGGTTTTCATACAGAGACTTCTCCGGATCTGCATCTGCAATCTGTCTTAGCCAGGCGTTGGTATGTGAAGCCAGCCTCGCCAGCTTCTTATATTTCAAGACCTCTTTTCTGACGGTTTCCTTTTCATCCTTACCGGTCGGATAATAGACATCCTGAATGGATGCCCATTCATAGAACTTGTACCCTCTCCTTTTCTTCCTCTCGGCGATTATACCTATCACCCCTTCCTGACGATTGATAAAAAGCCTTCTGCGCTTACCGTTGATTTTTACGTACAGTGAAGATGGGTTGTTGGGGTTACGGAGATATACTTCTGCCGGATGTATCGTTGTTGTGTTCATATCGGTAAATTTTGAAAATTAATAGTATTTTGATTCTGTGACATAATCAAATTAAGAGTAAACCATATCTTCGGCAAACCTCTCTATCCAGTCAACAATATGGTTCATGTTGTATTCAGAAGTGATAATAGCTTCCGTTTCGCTTATCTGAGTGAATCTTGAAGATTCATATCCGTCTATGAACTCCTTTAAGCTCTCGACACCGAACATTTCCTTTTCTTCTTCGAATTCCTTATCTATTTCAGCAAGAGGCTTGTTGAATTTAATGCGTAAAGTTTCATAGTTCTTTTCCATAATACAGTCATTTAGAGTTATTAATAATGGTAATATTTCCGTACACTTTTCTGAATGCTTCTGATACATCATCAAAGTATCTGCTGCCATATTCACAGGTAAGTTCCTTTGTCCAAAAGTCAAAGCTGAAAGATTCAGTACAGTCTATCGTTACACTAACATAGTCCTCCATACCGCTCTGGCACACAATGGTATGCCGTTGTACTTTAAACTGCTTGTTTAAGTTCATGTACCTTGCAGTCAATTTCTTAACCATCATTTCAATCCATTTCATAATGTATGTCAATTAATTGTTTTGCTACTTTTTCTTGAAAAAGTAGTCACAACCTTTTTTGAAAGGTTGTGCTACTCGTTTCACTTAAATTCTGCCTTCATCTGCATAACTGTAATAAGAATCATTGCAGATGATAACATGGTCAAGCATTCGGATATTGAGTGTCTTTGCTGCCGTTGCTGCCGATTGTGTCAGCTTATCATCTTCTGTACTCGGTTTTATGTTTCCGCTCGGATGATTGTGTGAAAGGATAAATGAGGTTGCCTCACAAAGAATAGCCTCTTTAAGCAGTACCCTTATATCAATCAGGCATGTATTCAGTCCACCGGAAGAAATGCGTATTCTCTTGATAACTCTTGCAGACGAGTTCATGAAGATAACCCAACACTCTTCGGTCTTGTTATCTCCCATAACGGGGTGCATATAGTCGAAAATATCTGTACTCTGTCTGATAACCGGTCTTTGGTTCTTATTTGAGTTGCAGCGTTTGTAAAGCTCCACTCCTGCCATAACGAGATTGCGCTTGCCTGGTGTCATCTTCGCCAGGACATCCTCAAAGCTGCATTCTTCACCATATACCACTTCCTTTTCCTGTACCTTGTTTACCATAACTGCACTGTTTGTAAGAATGTACACAAGTTCTGAACTGTCCATCAGTCTGTAGTCGCCGTTCACTTCAAATCCTTTTCTCATATCCGTATGCTTTAGAGTGTTAAACCTTGAATTATTCTTCAGCTAGATTTAGACCTTTTTTTAAAACCTTTGTCTTGGTTTGGTCTTTTGTCCGCTGACTTTTTTTTAGATTGAGAATCATTCCCCATCTGAGTTTGAGCCTTTTTTTTACGGCATTGTCTTTT